>JAEEYJ010000210.1 GCA_016291725.1 Solobacterium sp. | reverse complement strand
TTGTAGTCTATGCCCCTTCCCAGTGCACTGGCACCGTTGTAGTGAGCATCCCGCAGCCAGGCAGGCACCGGCAGATTCCCGGAGCGCTGTACTTCCTGCATGGCCTTCTCAATGCCTGCTGAAGCCGCGTTTGACTTCGGTGCACTGGCGATATAGGCTGCGGCCTGTGCCAGGATCAACTGTCCTTCGGGCATGCCCACCCGCTCTACCGCAAGCGATGCGCTGACAGCGATCTGGAGTGCCCGGGGATCCGCGTTTCCGCAGTCTTCACTGGCCTGGATCATCATCCGCCGGGCAATGAAACGGGGATCCTCCCCGGCACTGAGCATTCTTGCCAGCCAGTACAATGCCGCATCAGGATCCGATCCACGCAGGGACTTGATGAACGCAGAGATGATATCGTAGTGCTGGTCTCCATCCTTATCATAGTGGATGGAACGCTTCTGGATGCATTCCTGCACCACTTCCATATCCACGTCAATGTATCCGTCATCACTCCTCGGTGTGGTCAGTACAGCCAGTTCCAGGGCATTGAGGGCAGCCCGGGCATCTCCGTCCGCCGCATGGGCGAGCCAGGAGAGCGCTTCCTCCTGGATGCGTACCATTTCACCGGCGATGCCGCGGACGGGGTCCTCCGCTGCCCGCTGAAGCAATGCCAGCAGATCTTCTGCCGTGAGCGGCTGCAATTCAAAGACGGTGGAGCGGGAAAGCAGCGCCCGGTTGACCTCAAAGTACGGATTCTCCGTTGTCGCACCGATCAGAGTGAGTACATCCGCTTCCACGAACGGGAGAAGATAGTCCTGCTGGGCTTTGTTGAAGCGATGGATTTCATCAATGAACAGAATGGTCTTCCTGCCGTTGGCCTTCCGCTCGTATTTTGCATCGTCCACGACCTTCTCCATCTCCTTCTTGCCGGAATCCGCCGCGTTCAGCTGCCGGAACAGCGCACTGGTCGTATTGGCAATTACATTGGCCAGCGTTGTCTTTCCGCTGCCCGGCGGACCGTAGAAGATCAACGAACGCAGACGGTCGGCTTCAATCATCCGCCGCAGCAGCCTTCCCTCACCGATCAGGTCCTTCTGGCCGGCAACTTCTTCCAGCGTCTGCGGGCGCATGCGGTAGGCCAGCGGCTCCTTGGCGGATTCTTCTCTTTCCAGATCAAACAGACTCATAAACCCTCCGTAAAAAAGGAAGATGAAACATCTTCCTTTATTCTATCGGAATTTCCGGCTTCTGTATTCAGGAGATTCTCGGTTTGCAGAGAATATCAATGACCTTCGTCTCGAACAGATTGTTGGAATGGCCGGGAATCAGGGTAATGGCATAGTCTGCACCATGTCCGCAGCCGCCGACCGCAACGATCTCTTCTCCATACGGCACGGCACCGTTGTCCATGGCCATCAGGGAGATCTCTACGCCGACCTTCATGCCCTGTCCGAGCATCTTGAGGGTATCCGCCATCAGGATAGCCGGCGTCCACCCGCCTCCGAAGTGATTGACAATGCCTCTTTCGGCACCGGACAGCGCATGGGTCGCGGTAATCACCCGCACACCTTCATCCTCGAGTTCCCGGCGTTTTGCCGGATCCATCTCGCACTGACCGGGACCGAGATCCCCGTAGCAGTGCGTTACAATCGTGAACTTTGCGTCTACGCCGGCATCGGCGAATGTTTTCCTGAAGATATCGATGGTATAGCCGGTCTTGGATGCCATGACGACATTGTGGATGCAGGGATGTTCCTTGACATAGTCACAGACGATCCGGGCAACTTCCTCTGTGTTCTGCCATCCGTTCTTTTCGAAGATTCTCATACTGTCCTCCGCTTACTTGAAATTGTATTCGGTCATAATGGGATCCCGGTGCTCCAGAACATCCTGAGCATACTCATAGTAGGAGAAGCCCAGATAGGATCCGGCGATGTTCCAGGCATCCACACCGTGCTGCATGAGATATCTTGCGGCATTGTAGGAGCGCTGGGAAGTGCGGCAGTGCAGATAGACCGGACGATCCGTTGGGATTTCGTCCAGACGGGTACGGAGCTGGCTCAGAGGGATGTTCACAGCCGTCTTCAGATGCCCCGCAGCGAACTCGCCCGGTTCACGTACATCCACGATGTACGCACCGGATTCCACCAGTTCCCGGATGCGGCGCATCGGTACCTGCTTCACATAGCCGTGCAGGACGTTCAGGCCGACCATAGCTGCCATATTGACTGCATCCTTGGCGGTGCCCACTACCGGAGCGTAGCACAGCTCAACATCCCGCAGATCCTCCAGATCACCATCCATGTGAATGATTGCCGAAACAACATCAACCCGCCGGTCGGCTGCTTCTCCGCCGACTGCCTGTGCGCCGAGGATCCGGCCTGTAGGCACTTCGAACAAAAGCTTCATATGAATCGGGCGGGATCCCGGCATCAATCCTACTTTGTCGGAAGGAATCACATACGCGGTATCATAATGGATGCCGCAGGCTTCCGCTGTCTTCTCGTTGAGTCCGGTGGAAGCCGCATAGGTATCGAACAGCCGGATGACCGAGGAGCCGATGAATCCCCGGTTGCGGGTTGCCAGGCCGCAGATATGGTCCGCGGCAGCCCGGGCTTCCATCTGGGCAGGTCCCGCCAGGCTGATCAGCGTGTACTTTCCGCTGAGGCGGTTGTAGACCTCTACCGCATCACCTACAGCGTAGATGGACGGATCACTGGTCTGGTAGAAGGTATTGACCTTGATGCCGCCGCGTTCTCCGAGATCCAGTCCGGCTTTCTTTGCCAGTACAGCCAGCGGCCGTACACCGATGGCCATCACCACAGCGCCGGCCGGGATTTCCGTACCGTCCGCCAGCCTGACAAAACCGTCGCCGATCTCTGTCAGTGCAGTATGAAGACGGAGATCGATGCCATGATCCAGCATTTCTTTATGCAGGATCTGCACCAGATCGAAGTCCAGCGGAGCCATGATCTGGTCCGCTGCTTCAATCAGATGCACCTTCAGACCGGCTTCACACAGGTTCTCAGCGATTTCGCAGCCGATGAAGCCGCCGCCGATGACCGCTGTTTCCTTGATATCATTCTCCTTCAGATACGTATCCAGCTTGACGATGTCCACGACATTGCGTATGCCGAACACATTATCCCGGTCGATGCCCTTGATGGACTTCGGCATCACCGGCTCCGCGCCCGGGGACAGAACGAGTACATCATAGGCCTCTTCATAGGTCTTTCCCTCATTGGCGATAGTAACTGTTTTCTTCTCCCGGTTGATCTCCGTGACTTCGCTTTCCGTTCGTACATCGATGTTGTAGCGGGTACGGAACGCTTCCGGCGTCATCATGATCAGGCGCTTGCTTTCCGGTACAATTCTGCTCAGGAAGTACGGCAGGCAGCAGTTTGAAAAGGAAACGTGGGGTCCCTTTTCGAAAACCGTTATCTCCGCTGCTTCATCCAGACGTCTGATCCGCGCCGCAACAGACGCACCGCCGGCTACACCGCCGACTATCAGTATTCTTTTTCCCATATTATGTTTGTCCTCTCTGTTGATTCCATTGTAGAGCATTTCCCGCAGAAACGGGAATAAAAGCCGCCTGAAGGCGGCTGTGATCATTGAATATCCAGTACCAGGCCCGTTGCGGTCTCTGCTACAGGCAGCTCGTTCATCATCCTGTGCCTTGCCTGCAGGCAGACACAGTGGCAGGGATACAGTGTGCCCTGGGTATGTGCCTTCAGGTACTGTACGGTCTGGCGCAGGCGTGTATCGTCCTTGAGCAGATGGAAACCGCCGAGGATTCCGGTGATGGGCCGGTCGGGAAAAAGGGTTTCTGTATAGGAAAGGATGTTGCAGATGCCGCTGTGCGAGCAGCCGGTAATGATGAACAGACACTTCTCTCCTTCATAGACCATTGCAGTATCATCCACAAGATCATCCGTCAGCCAGAGATTGTCCCTTCTGTACCTGCCGATGCCGATCCCGTTCTCAAAAGGAACCGTCCGGGGAATCTCTCCCAGCCAGGTGATGCGCTCGGACAGCCTGACGGGGCTCCGTGAAGGCTGCCAGTCCACATGGCTCTTCAGTTCTTCCGGACTGAACGGTGCCCCGATCTCCAGCCCTTCGGTCTCCTTCGGCAGGAACGCATCCGGATGGGACACCAGGCGTATTTTGTGCAGATCATAGGCCTCCCAGAAATGACGCAGCCCGCCGGTATGATCATTGTGGCCGTGCGATACCGCGATATCCGTCAGTGCGTTCAGATCAATGCCCATCAGCTCTGCGTTGTGCATGAAGATTTCCGAATAGCCGGTATCGAACAGAATCCTTTTATCACCGTCCTCTATGTACAGGCATAAAGCCGGTTCACCCCAGTAGTACTGATCGATATAGGTGTTGTTGTCCACTACAACCGTTAGCTTCATACGTATTCTCCTGTCTGCCGGTTCCATCGTAGCAGAAAAGCTTCTTCCGTGAAATCAGTAAAACAGTGCTATTATTCTATGTGGACTTTCGCTTTTGTCTTTACATACAGAAGAAAAGACTAAGGACCTCATGGC
>JAEEYJ010000209.1 GCA_016291725.1 Solobacterium sp. | reverse complement strand
TCATATCCGGCCTCCTACACATTGAAGCGGAAGAACACAATGTCCCCGTCCTTCATGGCATATTCCTTGCCCTCCAGACGGATCTTCCCGTGCTCCCGCAGGGACGCTTCTGTTTTGTACTCCATCAGATCATCATAGCTGTAGATTTCCGCCCGGATGAATCCCCGTTCAAAGTCCGTATGGATGATTCCTGCACACTGCGGCGCCAGCATTCCTTCCTTGAAGGTCCATGCCCGGCATTCCGGTTTGCCGACGGTAAAGAACGTACGCAGTCCCAGGAGATGGTAGGCAGCCTGGATGATCTGATCCAGACCGGCCGTACGGATCCCCAGGTCGTCCAGGAACATCTGCTTTTCTTCCTTTTCCATCCCGGAAAGCTCTTCCTCGATCTTCGCACATACCGCAATGCATTCACTGCCTTCCCCGTCCGCAAACGCCTTTACAGCCCGGTAGTACGCATTCTCTTCCGGTGCGCTGATCTCTTCGTCACTCATATTCGCAACGTAGATGACCGGCTTATTGGTCAGCAGGGAGTAGTTCCTGATGATCTCCCGGTCCTTGCCGCCAAGCTCTGCCAGACGCACCGGTGTACCGGCTTCCAGCGCCGGCTTCAGCTTCATCAGGGTATCATACTCTGCAACGGCATCCTTCTCCTTCGTCTGTGCTTTGCGGGCAACCTTTGCGATCCGGTTCTCCACTGTATCCAGATCCGCAAGGCACAGTTCCAGGTTGATCTCTTCAATATCCCGCACCGGATCCACCGTACCCTCCACATGCTCAATGTTCGCATCATCAAAGCAGCGTATGACATGTACGATGGCATCCGTCTGCCGGATATTGGCCAGGAACTGGTTGCCCAGACCTTCACCTTTGGAAGCACCTTTCACCAGTCCGGCAATGTCCGTGAATTCGAATGTCGTATAGATGGTCTTCTTCGGATCAAACAGTTTGACGATCTCATCCATCCGTTCATCCGGCACTTCCACCACACCGACATTCGGACTGATTGTCGCAAACGGATAGTTCTCTGCCAGTACCCGGCTGTTTGTTATCGCATTGAACAAGGTCGACTTGCCTACATTCGGCAGACCGACAATTCCTGCTGTCAAAGCCATAGCTATTCCTCTCCATCCTCATGGTGCTCAATGATCCGCTTCAGCTTCCGTTCGAACTCATGCCTCGGAAACATGACTACAGCACCGCACCCCATACACTTGATCTTAATGTCCGCACCCATCCGGATCACGGTCCAGTACTTCGATTTATGGCAGGGATGTTCCTTCTTCATCTCGACGACATCGTCGATCCCGTACACAGGCGCAATCATGCGGTCCTCTTTTCGTACGACTTCATCGTATTCATCAGCAGCATGCATATGGTCATCGGGCCGACACCCTTCGGCACCGGAGTAACCGCACTGACGTGTTCCAGAACCGCGTCCGTATCCACGTCACCGACCAGTTTTCCTTCTTCGGTGCGGTTGATGCCGACATCCACTACGTATGCGCCTTCCTTGATGTATTCCGGACCGACAAGCTTGGGCCTGCCGATCGCTACGATCAGAATATCCGCTTCCCGGCACAGTTCAGGCAGATTCCGGGTATGGCTGTGGGCGATGGTTACCGTTGCGCCTTTGTCCTGCAGCAGTCTGGCAACCGGCGCACCGACGAGTGAAGAACGGCCGATCACCACTGCCCGCCTGCGGTCCGGATCACAGCCCATGCGCTCCAGGATTTCCATGATTCCGAGCGGTGTGCACGGGCGGAACCCGTCTTCCCCAAGGTACAGCCGGCCGACATTCACCGGATGCAGACCATCCACGTCCTTGTCCGGATCGATGCAGGCTAGGATCTCCCTCTCGTTCAGTCCTTCGGGCAGCGGCAGCTGCACCAGGATGCCGTCCACACCTGCGTCCTGATTGCATTCTTCAATCACCGCAATGACCTCTTCCTTCGAGGCTGTTTCCTCCAGATGATACATCCGGCTGTCAATGCCGACCGAAGCACAGGCTTTCTCCTTGCCCTTGATGTAGGACAGAGATGCCGGATGATTGCCCACCAGAATCACAGCCAGGCAGGGCAGACGCTTTCCTTCGGCTTTCAATCCGTCAATCCTGTCCTTCAGACCGGCTCTCAGGTCTGCCGAGATCTCACTTCCGTATACCAGTTTCCCCATATTACAGATCCTCCGAATCCAGCAGAATCGTTACCGGTCCGTCATTCAGCAGACGGACCTTCATGTCTGCCGCAAAGATACCTTCTTCCACCCTGAATCCCAGGCTTCTCAGATATTCATCAAAATACAGATACAGCCTGCTGGCATGTTCCGGCTTTCCCGCCTTTGCAAAGCTCGGCCGGTTCCCCTTCGACGCATCCGCGTACAGGGTGAACTGCGAGATTGACAGAATCTCTCCGCCCACCGCCTTCAGCGCCAGGTTCATCTTATCATTCTCATCCGTAAAGATGCGCAGTTTGGCTATCTTGTCCGCCATCTTCCGGGCAACCGCTTCATTGTCTTCATCCACAATGCCTACCAGCAGAAGAAAGCCTTTTCCGATCTTTCCATGCACTTCTCCGTCAATCGTGACGGAAGCTTCACTGACCCTCTGTACTACAACCCTCATTTCTTCTCCTCATCTAGCCCTGATAGGCATCCAGCACCTTTCTGGCAAAGTCCCGCGCTTTGATCAGATCCACCGAGTTCGGACGTCCGCGGTTGCGGAACAGCGTCTGTCCCAGACAGGTGAAATGCACCGGATAGACAGCGATCCCTTTATGCCTGAGCAGGTTCACCACCAGCTCTGTATGGTCCAGTCCATCCTTGGATACCGAAAAAACAGCTGCACCACGGATGGTATTCAGCGGAAGATTGTCCAGATAGTTCATAAAATCCGGATCGGGCTTTCCGGAATAGATGCCCGTACCGATAAACAGCAGATCCGCCTGTCCGGGTACATGGCGCTCTGAAGCGTCCTGTGCCTCCGTACCGCACTCTGCCGCAATCGCATCCGCAATGCGCTTAACACCGCCCTTGGATGACATATAGATTACACTGCAGTTCATAATTACCACTATATTACCATGACCCTCACGCACCATGGTCCGCGCTCAGGTATTTCAGGAAGAATTTCAGAATCAATCCTCCCAGTACGAGCATTGAAAAGTAATCGAAATACTGGCGTCCGCGGCTGCTGTAGGCACCTGCAGGATAGATGATCTCCCGCACTGCCGGCACCTCCGCAACCTGTTCTTCGTTCAGCAGGAATACCACCTTGCCTGTAACCTGCTCCGGATCATCCGTACGGGTGTTTTCCGCTTCGATCCGGGCTGTCAGGGATGTTTCTCCGCGGTCTGTGCTCATCAGGACAGAGAAATCCTGATCGCAGCGCAGAACGACTTCCGCTGTATTCAGGCCCAGCCGTTTGATCTTTACGGTCTTCGGTTCAATATCCTCGTGATGGATCGCTACCGTACGGTAATGGCTGAACCCGTAGTCCAGCACCTTCCGTACATCCGCGTACATCTGCTCCTGGGATTCCTCTCCCATCAGTACAACGATGAACGAAGTATCGCCGCGCTCTACGACCGCCGCGATGGACCAGCCGCTGTAGGAGCTTCTGCCGACTTCACAGCCGACATCACCCTCATAGCCGAACAGTGCGCAGTCCGATACTACGGTGCGCGTATGTGCCTGCTTCGCTGTCGGGGCGATGGACCAGCGCTCCGTATGGAACACCGAACGGAACAATTCGTTGTCCAGCGCCTTTCTCAGCAGTACTGCGATATCCGCTGCGCTGCTGTAATGATGTTCATCGTTCAGACCGAAGACATTCCGGTACTGTGTATCTGCCATTCCCAGGCTGCCGGCGGTGCCGTTCATCAGTGATACAAAGGCTTCCTGGCTGCCGCTTACGCCCTCTGCCAGCATCGCCATGGTATCGTTCGCGCTCTGCAGTACACTGGCGTAGATCAGGCTCTCTGCCTCAATGGCTTCTCCTCTGTCGATCCACAGTACACCGGATGAATGATCATAGGTGCTGAACGCGTTTTCCGACATTACCAGAACCTGTTCCGGAAGAAGCGCTTCCGACGCAATATACGCGCCCATCATCTTCGTCAGACCGGCAGGATCATAGTGTCCTGATGAATTCTTTTCCAGCAGTACCGTACCGCTTCCGGTATCCACCAGAACCATGGATCCCGCTTCTACCGGTACAGGTTCATTCTCCGCTGTTTCTTCTTCGGGATGAAAAACGCCCGCCAGAATGAG
This sequence comes from Solobacterium sp., assembly GCA_016291725.1. GTDB lineage: Bacteria > Bacillota_I > Bacilli_A > Erysipelotrichales > Erysipelotrichaceae > Bulleidia. Next base: position 3,478 of record JAEEYJ010000209.1, on the reverse strand, counting down.
TACACCGTTCAACAACCATCTGATAAACATAGGTACATTGTACCATCATTTGTGTATCCCCTCTCTGAATTTGATACAATACATACAGTACAAAGGATAAAGAACCATGAAAAAATACACTGCCAACGAATCCCTGAACAATCCCGAACGCCTTGCCCAGCTCTTTCTGCAGCGCCGATCTCCGCTTCTGAGCGCAGAGGGCGGCAGAAAGGTCCTTGTAGAACTGACCGATCTTATGGTCCGTCCTGTATTCTTCCTGGCAGCCTTCTTCCCTAAGAAAGGCTCTGCCGAAAAGAAAAAGGTCTTCACGGAAGATATTGAATCCGTAGACCTGATGATGGACCAGGAACAGCACAGGTTCCTGCCGGTATTCACCGCCTATGAAGCATTCAAGGGCTGGAAGCCGGAACTGCGTCCCGGAGAAGTCATGTATGTCCTGGATAAGCAGGATCTTCTGAATTTCCTGAAAGGAAACCCGGCAGTTGCCGGTGTGGTGGTCAATCCGTTCCAGGATGATCTCATTCTGGATATTCCTACACTGACCAACCTGCTTATGCGCAGCCGGACAGAAACGGTAAGATAGAAACAGCCCGGTCCATACGGACCGGACTGTTTTTTATTTTCCGCTGATTCTAAGCAGCCGGAGGGAATTCAGTACACACAGCATCGCTACACCGGTATCCGCGAAGATTGCCATCCACATGTTCGCAATACCGAACGCGCCGAGTACAAGCACCAGCAATTTGATGCCGATGGCTCCGTAGATATTCTGCTTCGCAACCTTGAGGATTCTCCTTGCCGCATCGATCGCCAGAGAAATCTTGGAAGGACTGTCGTCCATCAGGACCACGTCCGCAGCCTCGATGGCCGCATCACTGCCGAGCGCACCCATCGCAAAGCTCACATCCGCCGCTGCCAGTACCGGTGCATCATTGACACCATCACCGACAAACGCTGTCTTTCCGTTCCCTTCCAGGTTCTTCAGGTGCTCGACCTTATCCGCCGGCAGACATTCGGCGAAGTATCCGTCTACGCCGAGTCTGTCCGCCATATCCTTCGTGATGGCCGCGTTGTCACCGGAGACGATCCAGCACTTTCTGCCGGCATCATGAAGCGCTTTTACCGTGTCCAGCGCGTCTTCCTTCAGCTGGTCGCGGAGTACAACACAGCCTTCGAATTCATCATCCCTGGCGACGTAGACCAGCGTTCCTGCTGTATCATAGGCCGGGCAGTCTACACCATGGTCCTGCATCAGTTTGCGGTTGCCCGCAAGAATCTCATGACCGTCCATGATGACCATCATGCCTCTGCCGGCAATCTCCTTGACTTCTGTGAGCAGATGTTCATCAATGTCCTTGCCGTAGGCTTCCTTGATTCCGACCGCAATCGGATGGTTGGAATGGCATTCTGCATAGGCTGCGTCCCGGATCAAGGCTTCCCTGTCCACTGTCTGTCCGATGGTATCTTCTACAGCAAACCGTCCGGAAGTCAGTGTACCGGTCTTGTCCATGACGACCTGAGTGACTTCTGCCAGGCTTTCAATCACGTTGGCGCCTTTGACCAGGACGCCCCGGGATGACAGACCGCCGATTCCTGAGAAGAAGCTCAGCGGGATGGAAATGACCAGCGCACAAGGGCAGGAGATAACCAGGAAAGTGCAGGCTCTGCGGATGCCTTCGTTCACACCATGGCCGGTAAACGCAACAATCAGAGCGACGATAATGGCACTGATGACGACCGTAGGTGTATACCAGCGGGAGAAGCGGGAAATGAAGCGTTCAGTCTTTGCCTTGCTGGAACTGCCGTTCTCTACGAGTTCCAGCACCTTGGCCACGGTACTCTGTTCGAATTCCTTGGTCACTTTGATCTCAAGAACACCGGAACCATTGACCGATCCGCTGATGACCTCATCATTCACGTCTACATCACGCGGACGGGACTCACCGGTCAGAGAAGATGTATCCAGGCTGGAAGCCCCGCTGACAATAATGCCGTCCAAAGGAACCTTTTCTCCCGGACGTACCCGGATGATTTCTCCGGTCATTACGTCTTCCGGATCTACTTCCACATATTCATCACCGCGCTGTACAAAGGCGTAGTCCGAACGGATATCCATCAGCTCGCCGATGGAACGGCGCGATCTGCGCACTGCCAGGTCCTGGAAGTACTCACCGATCTGGTAGAACAGCATGACGCCGGCAGCTTCACGGTAATCCTTCAGATAGATTGCCGCAATGGTTGCGACCGCCATCAGAAAATGCTCATCAAACAGCTGCCCGCGTCCGATGCCCTTGAACGCTTTGATCAGTACATCATAGCCGAGCACCAGCCAGGCGGCCAGAGATACACCAGCTGACAGAACAGCACTGGTATTGTGCAGGAAGAGACCGCACACAAACAGAACAGCACCGAGCAGGAGGCGGATCCGCATATTCCGGTCATCTTCCTCTTCCTGTACAACACGGCTTCTGTGCTGTGTTTTCAGGGCACTGAGGACAACATCCGGTTCCTGTTTCCGGATTGTTTCCCGTACTCTCTGTTCCGTTTCCGCAGCGTGTTCCTTCTCACAGTCGTATACCAGTGTACTGTTCATGAAGTCAATGACTGCATTGTGAACACCTTCCGTGCGGTTGATCGCGTACTCCAGATCGTTGGCACAGTCTGCACAATCGATGCCGGTGATGGAGAAGCGGCAGTGCTTCATCGCTGTGTCGATCCTGGTCACGACGGTATCCGGTTCTTCCTTGGCACAGACAGCCCGCATTTCTTCTTCGATGCGCTCCCTGTCAGCTTCTTCACAGTCGTAGGTCAGTGTGCTGTTCATAAAGGAGAGCGCAACATTGGAGATTCCCTTGATTCCGGCAATCTTCCCTTCCAGTTTGGCTGCACAGTCAGCACAGTCGATATTCTCCACCAGGAAGCGCTGCGTCTTCTCTGTTGTCTCATAGTGATGTTCGTGATGATGTTCCTCGTGGCCGTGGTGATGGTGTTCATGGCCTTTCGATGTCATTACAGCATCCGGTTCTTCTTTGGCAATCAGATCACGGACTTTCTGTTCCATCTCTTTGCCGAGATCATGTGCACAATCATATACCAGAGTACTGTTCATGAAGGACAGGGATACGTTGGAAATGCCCTCGATCCGGGCAATCTTCCCTTCCAGCTTCGCTGCACAGTCTGCACAGTCAATGCCGGTTACCTGGAAACGGTAGGTGGCATTCGCCTCTTCGTCATGGTGGTGATGGTGCTCTTCGTGTTCATGATGGTGATGTCCGCAGTCACAATGCTCCTCACGATCACGGTCTTCATGATGATGGTGCTCATGGCCTTTGGATGTTACTACTGCGTCAGGTTCTTCCTGGGCGATCAGTTCCTTCACCTTCTGTGCCATCTCCTTGCCCAGATGATGTGCACAGTCATAGGAAAGCAGTTCATCGTCAAAGGACAATGAAACATTGGACAGCCCCTCGATCTGCGC
>JAEEYJ010000035.1 GCA_016291725.1 Solobacterium sp. | reverse complement strand
TATGAAGTAGCCCGCGAGCTTGTCAATAAAGAGATCCGGGAAAAGCTGACGGTGTTTTTCGAATCCGATGCGCCGGCAGACAGTGGTAACATCAACGCACTGATGATGCGTCTGTCGGATGACCTGGTGGACTACATCGCGGAAGACCCGATGCAGAGAAAGCTGATTCTCGACTACATCAGCCTTCAGATCCGCAGGCCGGAGATCGTTCTGCCGGAAGAACATCTGTACGTGGAGAAACTGCCGGCGCCCTATGACGCGCGCAGGTTCAACATACTGATCGAAGCCGTCCTGGAGTTCACCTGTTTCTTTACCTGTGCGCTGCTGGAAAAGCACATATCCCCGGAATACATCAAACCGAGAATCCACCGGGTTACCGAAGCCATTATCAAAGAGTTTGAGTAATCAGGCTCTTTTTTTATTCCCCAGATACAGAAGATACGCAGCGAGTGTCATGGCACAGAGATAGATGCCGATCTCCGGTATCCTTCCGGTATATCCTGCAATGATCCGGAACACCGGCTGTCCTGCAGCAGTGAACGGCGAGATGTAGAACATATCCGGCAGACTGCCGTGGGTACGCAGCGCTGTACCAGCTGTGTTGATGATCTCCGCGCATACGCACAGGAACAGGAAAAGCTGCACAGTACGGGAAAAGCTTTCTTCTTTTCCATCTGCACTGACCATCGCAATCCCCACCATCAGCCCGTGCCACAGGAATCCATGGACCTTAAGGAACATACTGCCCATCAGTATATCCTCAGGCCAGGCAAGGGCTGCCAGTGCACCGATCAGGCCATAGGTATACAGAAAGGTCCTGATCGGTCCTTTTCTTTCTTCCGAAGCATATTTCAGACCAATGCAGAGATACATGGGCATACTGCAGAGCTGGAACGGGAAGTACCACCAGTTGAAGTACTGCGCCTGATTGACGATAAAAAACAGATAGAACTGCTTGACACCTTCCATGCACAGCAGGAACAGGCCTGTACGGAAGAGCGCTGCGTCCGCATTGCCGGGATACCTGCGCCGGACAGTCCGGCAGTAAAGAAAGCCCAGCAGGACGCTCAGACAGGCCGCTGTGATATGGAATGCACCGAACATGGGTGTTTCTGTCAGGAATCCTTCCATAGGTTCATTCTACTGCCAAAACCGTCCCATGAACGCTGTGTATTGCGTTACAATGACTGTATTGACGGAGGTTTTCAATATGACGGATATGCTGAAGAGATACCAGGCAGCGGAAAAGCTTGTACCGTGGAATGTCAAGGATGCGGTTCTGAACGGAGCGGTCCGGCCGCAGGCATGGGATGAGACACATTTCTTCTATGCGAAGGAAGTGCGCAGGGACGGGCGTGTCATCGCAGAATTCACATTGGTGGACCGGAACGGGCAGGAGACTCCCCTGTTCGACCACAAAGCGCTGGCATCACTGCTCAACGAAGATGAAATCCCCTTCCGCTCCTGCACAGCAAAGGACGGAAAGATCCGCTTTGTACACAACGATCATGACTGGTGCTATGATCCGGAAAAGAATGAACTGACGGACCGCGGTGCAGTACAGAAGCGGGCTGTCTCTGTGTCGCCGGATGAGTCCAGGGAACTGTTTGTCCGGGACTATGATCTATGGCTGAAGGACTGCCGGACAAACGAAGAGACAAGGTTGACCTATAACGGGGAAAAGGATTACGCCTACGCAAAGACTGCGGAATTCAGCGGTTATATCACCGACCGGGTCAAAGGACTGCCGGAAGTGCCGGATGTCCTCTGGAGCCCGGATTCCAAACGCTTCCTGACCTATCGTCTGGATCAGCGCGGCGTCAGGGATCTCTATATCATCCAGTCCTATGATGATGAACATCGGGAAAGCATCCGTCCCCGTCTGCACACCTATAAATGCTCATTCCCGGAAGATGACCGGATTCCGATGGCCCATTGGTATATCGGCGATGCGGAGACAGGTACTCTTACAGCCGTGGATCTTGATCCGCAGCCGGTCGGTGGTCCTCTGTTCTCCGGACACTACAACCGGGCAAAATGGTTTGCGGACAGTTCTGCTGTATTTACGGCACCGGTTACCCGTGCACACAAGGAAGCGTCCTTCGCTGTTATGTATCCGGATGGGAGCGCACGGACAATCCTCAAGGAAACAACCGAGGATTTCATCAACCTCGGCACCTACGGCAACCTGGACGGGTTCAATGACTACTTCGCATCCAACTTCATTACCGAGGATGGAAAGACCGTGATCTGGCAGTCGGAGCGTGAGGATCTGGCCAGACTGTATGCGTATGATGCAGAGACGGGAAAGCTGAAGAAGCCGATCACACCGGCAGGAATGGAAGTCGGCGAGCTGGTGTACAGAGATGATGAAACCCAGTATGTATACTTCATGGCCAGCAATATGGCAGGCACCACCGATCCCTACTACCGCAGACTGTGCCGGGTACGCTATGATGGCACGGATTTCAGCCTTCTGACCCCGGAAGACGGAATGCACAGCTGCACCTTCTGCGCCGGGATGATCATCGATACCTGGTCCCGGGTAGACAAAGCGCCGGTCACCAATCTGCGCAGACCGGACGGCACATTGATCAGGGAACTGATAGAAGCCGATATCAGTGTTCTGATGGGAAAGGGCTACATTCTCCCGGAACGCTTCACCGTGACTGCCAGTGACGGTAAAACGGCGCTGTACGGAATCCTGATCAAGCCGGCGGGCTTTGATCCGGCAAAGACATATCCGTTCATCGACTATATCTACGGTGGAATGCAGATGTACAACGTACCGAAAGCTTTCCAGTACACTGCTTCCATCGAAGGAAGAGAGATCATGGGCGGTCTGGAGGAATTGGCACAGCTTGGCTTTGCCGGCATCATCCTCGATGGACTGGGCACACCGGGACGCGGAAAGAAGCTGCACAGCATCAGCTATGAAAACATCCATGGCTGTGCAGGCCTGAAGGATCATGTCACTTCCCTTCCGGAACTGAAGGAGAAGTTCCCTTTCCTGGATCTGGAAAGAGCCGGTATGTGGGGCAACTCCGGCGGAGGCTGCGCCACATCCCGGGCAATGCTTGAATACCCCGATGTCTACAAGGTCGGTGTCTCCTCTGCGGGAAACCATGATCAGCGTATGTACAACAACCAGTGGACAGAGAACTACTACGGTCTCTACAACCGGGATATCTACCTCAAGGGTGACAATACTGCCCTGGCAAAGAATCTGAAAGGGCATCTGTACATTGTTCATGGCGCAATGGATGACAACGTCGCGATGTCGGAAAGCATCCGGCTGATCGACGCGCTCATCAAGGAAGACAAGTACTTTGACTTCCTCATCCTGCCCCGGACCAACCACAATGTACCGGCCAATCCTTACTTCATCCGGCGCAAGATGGACTACTTCGTCAAATACCTGCTGAAAGAAGAAGTCCCGGTGGACTATCACTTCGAGATCCCTGCATGAAGCACCTCAACGAAGAAAGCATAAGCGTCATTGAACAGGAGATCAGGAAAATCATGGACAAGTACCAGGCTGCCGGCCTGGCGGTTTCCCTGATCGATTCCAACGGCGATGTTCTCTACGGGAATGCCTTCGGATACCGCAATGCAGAAACCGGGGATCCCGTAGAAGACAGCATCGTGTTCGGACTGGCATCCGTGACCAAGTCGTTCACAGCGCTCTGCATCATGAAGATGATGGAGGACGGTCTGCTGGATACCGACGATCCTGTCAGCCGGTATCTGCCGGAGTTCAATGATCACGGTGGAACTATCCGCATCAAGCACCTGCTGACGCACAGCGCCGGTTTCTGGCCTCTGCACCGTACAACCGTCCAGGAGGTACTGGACAGATCCAGGCTGACCCTGGAGGAAGACCCGGCAGACAGCCTTATCCTTGCGGAAAAAGGTGCGGACGCTGTGATCTCGCAGATGAACCTGGCGGATGACTTCATCGCCCCGCCCGGCATCTATGCAAGCTACTGTAATGATGGCTTCGGTCTCCTGTCCGAGATCATCCGCCGGCACGGTGGCTATGCCTCCTACAATGAGTACCTGAAGCAGAAAGTCCTGATACCGCTGCATATGAATGACAGCGGCTGCGAGTTCCACCGGACGGATGACCGCGTCTCCTTCCTGTACAGGGTGGAGAACGGTGTGCGGACAGGAGACCGGGACTTCACCCGCAGCGCATTCGCCCTTCACGGCGGCGGGGCTATGAAATCCACGCTGAGGGATATGAAGCAGTACCTGCTCATGTTCCTGAACAGAGGCAGGCCGGTACTGGGTGAGGACAGTATGCGGCGGATGATCATTCCCCGCATACCCTTCGGCGGAACCTCTGCCTACGGCTGCGGACTGTTCATTGATGCCATCGATGATCAGACCGTCTACCATCACGGCGGAAGCCTGCCCGGTGTATCATCCGCCATTCTGTTCTCCTATGATCTGGATGCGGCTGCCGTTGTCCTGTGCAATACATCCGGTGTACCTGTATCCTGGATCGGCAATGCTCTGATGCGGGCGGCTGCCGGCAAAGATCCGCTCACAGTGCCGCAGTACAGCACTCTGTCCTGGGATGAACAGACCATCCAGGATGCCGTCGGCACGTACCGGTCCCTTGAAGAAGGCGAAAGCGTTATTCTGGCTTCTACCGGAAGGAAAATCACGGTCAATGATGGTGAACAGGAATACAGGCTGTCCATGACAGGCTGTGACAAAGGCATCATCCAGCATCCGTATTCCGTCACGGACGTTGCCCTGCTGCGCAGGAACGGCACGGTATACGCCTTGCAGTACGGAAGCCGGATATACAAAAAGGATGTTTCCTGAGAAACATCCTTTTATCTTGTACCCATAAAGTAGAAGTAGAGAAACACCAGCACCATGACCGCGATCATAGCCAGGAAATAAGGCACGATGACCTGAATGATCGCAATGGTCATTGCCAGGACATCCTTCCAGCCGAATTCCGCTGTGTTCTCCTGCATGCGCTTTCTTTCCTGCGCCTGCTGCTTCAGCTCCGCGTTGAGCTTCTCCGGGCTCAATGTACTCTGCCGGAGCTTCTCAACGTCCCGGTCTACCTGGTCCTTGGATAGGAAGAACATGGATTACCGGCCGGCTCTTTTCGCTGCACGCTCTTCTGCGTACAGGCACCGGACACTGTGCCCGGGCTCGATCTCCCGGATCGCAGGCGTTTCCACCGAGCAGCGCTCTGTAGCGAACGGGCATCTCGTATGGAAGCGGCATCCTGCAGGAGGATTGGCCGGAGACGGCAGATCGCCCTGGAGGATGATCCGGTTCGCATTGTTGCGCTTGCGGGGATCGAAGGAAGGTGCAGCAGAGAGCAGTGCCTCTGTATACGGATGGATGAATTCGCTGAAGATCTGTTCCTTGGAACCCATCTCAACAATCTCACCCAGATACATAACCGCGACACTGTCGGAGATGAACTTCACTACCGAGAGGTCGTGCGAGATGAACAGATAGGTCAGACCCATGTCCTCCTGCAGTTCCTTCAGCAGGTTGATGATCTGGGACTGGATGGAAACATCCAGCGCCGATACTGCTTCATCGCAGACAACGAACTCCGGGTCCACAGCCAGTGCTCTGGCAATGCAGATACGCTGCCGCTGTCCGCCAGAGAACTGGTGCGGATAGCGTCCGGCCTGTTCAGGAAACAGACCGCACTTGCTCATCAGGTCGAATACCTTGTTCATCATCTCTTCCTTGTTGGAAACGATATGATGCTCAAGCATGGCTTCACCGATGATGTCATAGACCGGCAGACGCGGATTCAGGGAAGAATACGGATCCTGGAATACGATCTGCATCTTCGTACGGTACTTGTTCATTTCGGAACGGCTCAGGTTGTAGATGTTCACACCTTCGTAATACACTTCACCGCTCGTCGGTTTGATCAGGTTCAGGACTGTTCTGCCGGTCGTCGATTTTCCGCATCCGGATTCACCGACCAGACCCAGAACCTGTCCCCTCTTTACGGTGAAGGAAACATC
>JAEEYJ010000208.1 GCA_016291725.1 Solobacterium sp. | reverse complement strand
CCGATCCTGGTGCCGTTGACGTACAGCGTCATGATATGCGCAGCACCGTCAAACTGCAGGAACTGCCTCCTGCCCTCTTCCTCAGCCGGCAGATACAGCGTCCTTCGGTATCCCACGTGCTTCTGGTACGCCAGCGGATCAATGCAGTGCAGCGGCAGTTCCGCTACTGTATGCGGCAGTCTGACCACACAGTCCGCTTCCTTTCCAGCCAGAAAAGCCGGGTCCCAGCGGTCGGTATACTCCCAGTCATTGTTCAAACGAATCATATTGTATGTCCTCCTGTAGGCTTTTTCCTTTGTGCATGAACAAAGAAGTACAGAGGCTGCTGCCTGTGTATTCACGCACAGTGAAAACAGAATCACTATTCTCTGCCAAAATCGTACCATATCCATGCGGTGATGGCATCATCATTTCAATGAACTGCAGAATACAGATTCTGCAGAATGATATATAATGGACCCATGGAAAACAAGTACCGCTTTAAATTCATACTGATTATCATTCTGGCGATTCTGAACCTGCTGGGTCTGGCCTACCTGCACTTCAACCCGCTCCAGCCGGCTCCGAAGCCGCAGGAAAGTGAAGCACCGGTGGAATCTGTACCGGTAGAGAGCATGGTACCGGAAGAAACAGAGCCGGCAGAAAGCACACAGCCTGTGGAAGCGGTGATTATACCGAGCGTCATGCAGTGGGTTCATGACCGCGCAGCTGACCGGCCGCAGCCTGAGCCCGAGCCGGAACCGGAGCCTGAACCCGCAGCACCGGCTGTCTGGTATGACAGCTGGGCGGATGACAGCTACCAGCGCCTGATCAGCCGCCAGAGACCGGTAGACGCTTCCTATGAGCCTGCGGACCTGGTGAAAACCAGTGCCTTCAGCGACTATCCGGAGTACCTGCGGCAGGATGCCGCGTGGTATCTGGAAGAGATGTTCAGGGCAGCTGAGGCAGACGGCGTCAATCTGCTGCTGATCGACGGCTACCGCAGCTATACCGAACAAAGATCCCTGTACAACACCTATGTACAGCGCTACAGCTCCTCCACGATTGCGACCATGGACTGCTGGCCGGGCGCATCCGAGCATCAGCTCGGACTGGCTGTCGATCTGGGCGACCGTCTGCGTTCCTGCAACCTGCGCACCTGCTTCGACAGTACAAACGTATACAGCTGGCTGCGTGACCATGCCTGGGAGTACGGCTGGATCGAGCGCTATCCTTACGGGAAGACAGACATCACCGGCATTGCCTATTCACCGTGGCACTATCGGTTCGTCGGAACGGATCTGGCCAAGGAACTGCATGATTCCGGGCTGACCATGGAAGAATACTTTGCAGAATAACGGCAGGAAATCCTGCCGTTTTCTTTTCCAGAGGCTACAATGGAGATATAGGAGGAAACCTGTTATGTACAACATACAGAAAGTAACAGAGGATATTGTCTGGACAGGCGCCAGCGACCGGAGACTGAGCCGCTTTGAAAACCTGTTCCCTTTGCCCAACGGCATTTCCTACAACAGCTATCTCATCAAGGATGAGAAGACCGTTGTCTTTGACACAATTGATTCGTCCGTAGCCGACAAGTACATGGAGAACCTGACTGCCGCCCTTGAAGGAAAACAGCCGGACTATCTGGTGATCCTGCATATGGAACCGGATCACTGCGCACAGATCCGCAATGTACTGAATGCCTTCCCCGGTCTGGCACTGGTCAGCAGTGCCAAATCGTTCCAGATGCTGGATCAGTTCTTCCCTGACCTGAACGGCAGGTGTGAACGGATCATCGTCAAGGAAGGCGATACCCTGAATACCGGGAAACATGTATTCCGCTTCCTTGCAGCACCGATGGTGCACTGGCCGGAAGTCCTGTTCGCCTACGATGAGACCGATCACATCCTGTTCTCTGCCGATGCTTTCGGAACATTCGGATCCATCGACGGCAGTATCTTCGCCGATGCGTATGACTATGAAAAGGTCTGGCTTGATGAAGCCAGACGCTATTACGCCAACATTGTCGGCAAATACGGACCGCAGGTTGCGGCTGTTCTGAAAAAGGCAGCGAACCTGGACATCCGGATGATCTGCCCCCTGCACGGTCCTGTACTGCGCAAGGACATCAATGCCTTGGTGGACAAGTATGTACAGTGGAGCACGTATGCACCGGAAAGCGATGATTTCACGGTGATCTACGGCAGCCTTTACGGCAACACGGCTTCTGCAGCAGAACGGACAGCCGCACTGCTCGCGGAAAAGACCGGGAAGAACGTCAAGGTCTTCGATGCATCGGAGACAAATGTGTCGTTCCTGATCGGGGAGATCTTCCGTACCCGGAACATCATTCTCTTCTGCCCGACCTACAATGCTGCACTGTATCCACCGATGGAAGCGCTGCTCAGTGATCTGCAGATGATCGGTATCCAGAACCGCTGCTTCTCTCTGGCAGAGAACGGTTCCTGGGGGCCTCTGGCTGCCAAACTGATGCGGGCAAAGCTGGAAACCCTGAAAAACTGCCGCATCAATGATACCGTACTGACCATCAAAGGCGCACTGCATGAAGCAGACAAAGAAAAGCTGGACGGCTTCGTAGAAACCATCTTAGCCATGTAAACAGAAAGAAGGGGCACTCAGGTGCCCCTTCTGCATCAGATTTCGGAATCCTTAGCGTTTTCCGTATCTTCCGGCGCTCTTACTGCAGCCGTCAATGCTGCAAGCTGCGCCGCTTTTTCAT
>JAEEYJ010000207.1 GCA_016291725.1 Solobacterium sp. | reverse complement strand
CTTTGCCGCAATCCTGATCCTGATTGCTGTAACCATCATCAAAGGCTTCTATCTGATCTTTGAATACCGTACCCAGTTCCGCTTTGTCTTCAACAACCGGTTCCGTCTGCAGCGGAAAATGCTGCACGCGTTCCTATCCCGGCCGTATGAGTACTATCTCAGTGCAGAAACGGGAGAGATTCTCCGGGTTATCCAGAACGATGTGATTGTCACATTTGACCTGATGATCATCATTCTCCGCCTGGCAACAGAGCTGAGCATTTCCATACTGCTTACCATCACGGTATTCATCATCAGCCCGATCATCACTCTGCTGACAGCCTGCTCGATGCTGATGACCGTACTGGTCATTACGCGCTATCTGAGACCGATCGAGAAGAAGGCCGGACACCGCCACAATGTTCTGTCGGCACAGACGAACAAGTGGCTGATCCAGGCAATCACCGGTATCCGGGAAGTCAAGATCACCCGGAAGGAGCGCTACTTTGAAAAGAACTATCTCAAATACGGTGAAGAGCGGATCCTGATCGACCGGGACCAGGCTATTCTGGGCATGACGCCCCGCCAGGTCATTGAGATTGTCAGTATCTCCGTAACGCTGGCTGTCATCGCACTGCAGGTCAGGCGCGGTGTCTCTCCGGATATCTTCCTTCCGGAACTGAGTGCGTTCGCCATGGCTGCGGTCAAGCTGCTGCCGAGCACCAACAAGATCGCGGATGCCATCAACCAGGTGTCCTTCCGTACATCGGCACTGGACAAAGTGCTCGAGAATCTGAAAGCACTGGATTCTGTACCCGATTATCTGTTCGATGACCGTACTGCACAGCCTGCACCCTTCTCTGAAAAGATCGAGATGCAGCATGTCTATTACCGCTATCCCAATACGGACGCGGATACGCTGGTAGACGCAAACCTTGTCATTCCGTACGGCAAGTGTGCAGGCATCGTCGGTCCTTCCGGTGCAGGCAAAACCACAGCAGTCGATGTACTGATCGGCCTGCTGCATCCGCGGGAGGGAAAGATCCTGCTGGACGGCAAGGACATCCAGGAAGACTATGCCGGCTGGCTTGCCCATATCGGCTATATACCCCAGATGATCTTCATGCTCGATGATTCCATCAAAGCAAATGTTGCCTTCGGATACAGTGATGACGAGCAGGATGAAGAACGGGTCTGGCAGGCACTGGAGGATGCCCAGCTGGCAGACTTCGTGCGTACACTTCCGGAAGGGCTCAATACCCGGATCGGTGAGCGCGGCATCCGTCTCTCCGGCGGACAGCGCCAGCGCATCGGCATTGCCCGTGCTCTGTACGAGAACCCGGACGTTCTGATCTTCGATGAAGCTACTTCTTCCCTGGACAACGAAACCGAGAAAGCGATCATGCATTCCATCATGCGCCTGAAAGGAAGAAAAACGATGGTCATCATTGCCCACAGGCTGACAACCATCGAGAACTGCGACTTTGTCTATGAGGTACGGGACCGGACAATCCGGGAGCGGGAACTGGCTGAAGTGCTGAATCATCAGCCCGCTGAAAAAGAATAGATCTCCCTGAGGAGATCTTTTTTATACCCTTTTCCTCTTTCTGTACATTCCGTACACAGCCAGGAACAGAATATACAGCAGCACCGTCACGATCAGTATACCGCTGAGATAGTAGACTGCGTTGTACACCTGGCTCCGCCTGCCCGCCAGCACAGCGAGGAGGCTGAGTGTGAAGGACACCGGCAATGCAGTTATTCTGTACATGATATCTCTGTACCGTGAATGTCTCATCAGGAACAGAAGAACAAGGCTCAGCAGGGATGCACAGAGTCCCATAAATGTCCAGGCATTGTACACCAGGCGGGGCAGTGTCTCAATACCATCGTAGTCCGGTGCACCTGTCTGTGAATATATCAGTCTGTCCCATTCATCTCCGGGATAGTAATAGACCCGTTCAAGATCATCCTTTTCTCCCAGCAGGATCATCTGCGCCCTTGATCTGCCCGTCCAGCGGTCCAGAGCCGTTTCATAGCAGCTGAGAAACGTTTCTTTATGTCCGTCAAAATCCACTTCCTGCAGGTCCCAGCCGGAAACAGGGCAGTTGACAACCGCAATCACTCTGCCGTCAGACAGTTCCTCCACCTGCAGCGCATCACCCGGATCATTGATCCAGACCGGGCTGTTGAGGTGCACCACGGCAAGTACGAACAGGATCAGACTGACCAGGAAACCGGTCAGGAGATTCTGTATGCTTCTTTTCTGGAGCAGTTCCTGAACCAGGGAAACACTGTTCCTGGTCAGTTCCTTGAACTCTTCTGCTTCCATAGTCTGTTCGATCCTTTCTCCGCGCAGGATCTCTGCTGTACTGGTTTCCAGCACAGCCGCAATGTCTTCCAGACTGCTGATGTCAGGGAAGCCTCTCCCGGTTTCCCAGCGGGAAACCGCCTTATCCGATACATGCAGAAGATCGGCCAGTTCCCTTTGTGTAAGGTTTTTCTCTTTCCGCAGATCCGCAATGAATCTACCGGTTTTTTCTGTGTTCATGTCAACACCTCCCGCTATCAGCCTAGGATGCAGACCGGATTCCGTCACCCTATGGATCGTAGAGTTGCGGCAATACGGCAGAATTCGTATCCATTATACCAATTCTGACCGGGTTCCCTGCTATGATGGTAACAGGAGACGAGAAAGATATGGCAACGATCGAACTGAATATACCCTCTGCACGCGGCAGTCAGCTGAACAGTCTGATTGTGGAAGGAGCGGCAGGCGGACCACTGGTTATGATGATCCACGGCTTCAAGGCCAACAGAACAGAAGACGGGCGGTTTCTGCAGGTCGCCCGGGCACTGGCGGAAGACGGGGTCAACAGCATTATGTTTTCCCAGGCAGGCTGCGGAGAATCCTACGAGGATTTCATCGACTATACCCTGGACAACAGTCTCAGTGATATGGAGACCTGCCTGGCATGGATGAAGGAGCACTATCATACCGATGATGTTCATACCGGTCTGATCGGCTACAGCATGGGCGGACGGCTGGTATCCTTGTTTACAGAGAGGCATCCGGAGATCCGTACACTGGCTTTGTGGGCTGCGGCATCGGTTCTGGACACAAATGACTTCCTGGGCAATGACAGCCGGATTCTGCGGCAGGAAGCAGCAGAGAAAGGCTGGTGCAGCTTCTACAACGCCTTTGACGGGCAGACACTGCGCATGAACGGCATTCTGCTGGACAATCTGGATCAGTATGATCCTCTGGAATCTCTGCGGAAATACCGGGGTGCTGCGCTGGTCATCCATGGCAGCCGGGACATCACTGTTGATAAGTCCGCTTCCTTTGCGGCCTATGAAGCTCTGAAGAGCGCTGCGCACCGGAAACTGTTCATCATTGATGAAGCGGATCATGGTTTCGGTGCCTGGGAAAACCGTCCGGAACTATCGGAAAAGCTGACCGGAGAAACCATACAGTTCTTCAGGAACTATCTGTAAAACCTGTACCGGAGGTACTGCATGACAAAAACACATTGGTACAAGGAAGCTGTAGTATACCAGGTCTACCCTTTCAGTTTCATGGATTCCAACAATGACGGCTGGGGAGACATCAACGGCATCATTGAAAAGCTGGACTACATCAAGGAACTCGGGGTGACTGCCATCTGGTTCTCCCCGCTCTACCGTTCCCCGGACTACGACTACGGCTACGACATCAGCGACTACCGGAGCATCGATGAGAAATTCGGTACCATGGCAGACTTCGACAAACTGTTGATGGAATGCCACAAAAGAGGACTGCGGGTCATCATGGATATGGTCATCAACCACACCTCCATGGAGCATCCCTGGTTCCGCAAAGCCATGGAATCCCCGGATTCCCCCTACCGTGACTACTACATCATCCGCAAAGGGCGGAAAGAAAAGGACAGGCTCCTGCCGCCCACCAACTGGGCATCCACCTTTACCGGCTCTGCCTGGGAACGGATCGGTGCTACTGATGAGTTCTACCTGCATCTCTTCTGCAAGGAACAGCCGGATCTGAACTGGGAGAATCCAGCGGTCAGGAAGGAGATCATCGACATTCTGTGCTTCTGGCTGGACAAGGGTGTGGACGGGTTCCGTTTCGATGTATTCAATATGTTTTCCAAGATGTATCCTTTCCAGGATGACAACGACAGGAAGACCTACCAGAAGGGTGCGCGGTACTTTGTGGACGGTCCCCGTATGCATGAATTCCTGAAGGAGCTCAATGAGAAGGCATTCTCTCTGTACGATATCTTTACTGTCGGGGAATCCTATCACCCCTCTGAAGAGAACGCCCGTGCCTATGTGAAGGAAAGCAATCACGAACTCGACAGTATATTCAGCTTTGCCCATCTGGATTCCGACAATATCGGCAGCAAGAAATTCTTCTGGAAACCGTTTGACCTGAAGCAGTTCAAGGACGGACTGTTCAGACCGCAGACGGACAACTACGAAGAAGGATGGAATACGCTCGTTCTGGAAAACCATGACAATGTACGCAGTGTCAGTCGTTTCTCCATCGATACCAAGCATTACCGCTATGAAGCCGCGACCATGCTGGCAGCGGTCACTTTCCTGGGGCACGGCACACCCTTCATCTACATGGGAGAGGAAGCCGGTCTGACCAACTGCGATTTCCGCAGCATAGACGAGATGAAGGATCCGGTCAGTCATTTCGTATATGATCTGATGCGCAGCTACGGTATGCCGGCAGGACTGGCATTCCGCTTCATCAAATACGGTGCCCGTGACCATGCACGCACACCGATGCAATGGAACAGCACTGCCAATGGTGGATTCAATGCAGGACATGAGCCATGGCAGTGCATCAATCCAGCCTACAAGGAAATCAATGTCGAAAAGGACCTCCGGAGTGAAAAGTCCGTCTACCGCTTCTATCAGAAACTGCTTGCTTTACGGAAGGACAGTGATATTCTCCTACGGGGAAGAATCGTTGAATATGACCATGATCACCGCCGAATCATTGCCTACAGCAGGGAGCTTGATGAGAACAAACTGTTCATCGTCGGCAATTTCAGCAAACATCCGGTGAAATACACATTGCCGGAGTGGCTGGGGGATGCCCCGATTCTCCTGAACAATTATACTGAACTGAACCACGCTGGTCCGAGCATCACACTGAAGCCATACCAAGCACTGCTGCTGAAGCCCGAACATTAGCAAAAACAGCGGTATCTACCGCTGCTTTTTTATTGTTTCCTTCTTCCTGCCAGGATGATCCACAGCAGAGCTTTCAGCGCATAGCCTGCAAGATGCGTACCCGGAACCCGGTAATCCGGAACGTCCTCCATCAAAGAGAGCGCACTGCCGGAGAACGGGTCCAGCGCTTCATACACATAGGCTTTGATGCGATCGGAACCGGTAAGATACTCCGGGTTGGGAACCAATTCCGGCGGATATTCCGTACCTTCCAGTACAATGACATTCTTCGCCTCGTCATAGTAGTATCCGTCAAAGCCTTCTTCCAGGATGCGGCTGTCGATCTCTGCCAGGTAGTCAAAGGATTCTGTACAGGCAGGCACGTACAATTGACCCTCAAAGGCGGCACTGAAGAGAAACAGTACGAATACCAGAGGCAGGACAAGCAGGGATGTGATCTTTTTCAGTGGAATGATCCGGATCAGTACATCCAGTGCGCACAGACCACCGAGTACAGACAACAAAGAAACACCGAGCACCGGCAGGCTCCCTGGATCCGGCAGACGGAAAGGGATCCGGTTCATGGCGTGCATGAGCACAATCGCTGCGATATACAGCACATACACCAGTACGCTTCCGAGCAGGATACTGCGGATCCGCCTGCTGTGGTTGTCCCGGTGTTTCTGATAGTGGTAGAAAGCCGCTATGGAAGAAATGATCATCGTATAGACGATGCCGGCAGAGAGAATCCTCCCGTCAATGGCTGCCAAAGACTGCTCCAGGTAGTCTGCCAGGATCTGCGGGGATGCCGGATCCGCCGGATCGGTTTCTATGCCATAGCCTACCACTGCATACAGTCCATCATCATAGGAGATTGTCCCGCGGTATACCTGCGAGAGATCTGCCTGCTTCATTTCTGCATATCTTTCGCCCAGTGTCTTCACTGCAGAAAAGGAAAAGAACAGAACCGCGAGAAAACATGCGGTACTGATCCCCAGCATCAGCTTTCCGAACAGCTTATCTGCTTTGCATTTCTCCATATACTTTGTTTTCGGCGGTGATTGCCGCATGCGGATTCTTTCCCGCTCCTTACGCTTCTTTCCTGAATGCTGTACGGAATACTTTGTACATCAGAGGAATATAGGTCAGTGCAAATACAGCACCAGATGCTGCAAGTGCCTTTTTCCTGTGCTTCTTCGGTACTGCAGTACCTGCCGCAAGGCCCATCGAGAACAGGCAGAGCTTCACCAGCGCAAAGTCCTTCCAGGTGCTTTTCCGGGCATATTCGTTGCCGAAATCCAGTAATCTCCTGAACATAGTATCCTCCTTCAGTCAATTCTTTCTACAATCAGATCCACGGAGCCTTCCTCCAGTGAATTGTACTGATCCAGATGCATATG
>JAEEYJ010000206.1 GCA_016291725.1 Solobacterium sp. | reverse complement strand
TTCCTGGTCACGAGGCGTTCCCGCCCGTCCGGCAGGATCCATGTGATTCTGATCAACGAAGACCTGGGGTATTGATGCGGAAGAAGAAAAGCACAGGCAGGAACCTGTGCTTTTTTATTGTGATCTACTGCAATCAGTCCTTTTTGGCTGCGCTGCCCCAGGAGTCCGTGGATCCGGTGGTCATGCCGGCGGATCCTTCGGGCATACCCGGCAGGATCAGCCCACCGTCCACCCGCAGGGTCACCCCGGTGATATAGGACGCTTTGTCGGAGATCAGGAAGCTGACAGCGTTGGCGATGTCTTCCGGTGTAGCGGTACGCTCCAGGGGAATCCGAACACCCAGCTCATCCCAGAAATCCGTACGGATCGGTCTGCTCCTGTCCTGGAACTCTTCCCGGAAGTAGTAGTCCTTGCGGTCATCCGCATCCAGATGGCGGAGCTCCTGCTTGGTGCGTACCCGCGTCGCTCCCGGTGCAACGTTGTTGATACGGATGCCGTAGGGTGCTGTATCCAGGGCAAAGGCTTCGATCGCGTGGTTCAGGGCAGCCTTCAGCCCGCAGTAGATGCCGCACTCCGGATAGGCGCGCTCTCCCCGGCTGGAAGTGATATTGATGATGGACCCTTTGATGCCATGATCGATCATATACTTTGATGCATTGCGCATGAGCAGGATATTGGAGCGGAAGTCCAGATTGATGAGATGGTTCAGCTTTTCTTCGGTAATGCTGTAGAGAGGCTCGAAGATGGTTTTGCCGGCATTGTTCACCAGGACATCCAGTCCGCCGAGCACCTGGATGGCATCGTGGAAGAAGCGGTCGCTCTCTTCCTCGATCCGCAGATCTGCAATGAACGGATAGACATCCCTGCCGTACCGTTCCTTCGCTTCCTCAGCGACGGCATTTCCTTCGTCTTCATCACCGACGAAGCAGAACGCGACATCATAGCCGTCTCTGGCCAGAGCCAGGGTAATGCCTTTCCCGATGCCTTTGCTGCCGCCGGTTACGATCGCTTTCTTTGTCATTCTGCACCTCCTCTGTGTTCGTCCGCGTATGCCTGGGATGCTTCCTTGACCCAGACAAAGTGCTGTTCATCAATGTCCATCGGCACCGTGCAGTCTGCACCGATCATGACGCCGAGCTGTCCAGCATCGTCAAGGATGCGCCTGACTTCTTCCTTGATCTCTTCTTCGTTTCCCTCGTAGATGAGGCCGGTCTGGGCGAATCCACCCATGACAGGCCGGCCCCCGAAGAGCTCCTTGCCCTCCCTGAGACCAATGTTTTCAGAATATACTGCCCAGTTGACAGCCGCAAAGTCATAGTCTGTATACAGCCCCAGATTATTGGTCTGTCCTCTGGTGCCGCAGATATGCATGAAGGTGATGCCCCGCTTGTTGATGTCTGCGATCATTTCCTTTTCGATCGGAGCGGCAATCTCTCTGTACAGTTCATCCGTAAGCACGGAATTCTGGTTGTTTACACTGAAGTAGATGCCGTCCAGCGGGAAAGCATCGAAGAGCTTCCGGTGGATTTCCATCGTTCTCTCCGCAACCGTACGCATACCGTCATACGCTGCCTGCGGATCCGCCGCAAACAACTCGCCCAGGACATCCCTGTGCAGTTCATCTTCCAGACGGTGGCGGAGGGAGAAGATCGGTGCAAAGCTGGTGACAAAGGAGGGAATATCCTCATCCACATAGAACTGCAGCACCCTCTCCGTCAGTTCCAGGGTCCGGCTGACATAGACGGAATCCATTGCCGGGGGAACGACATTCTTCAGATCTTCCGGTTCCTTGACCATGGAAACGTCTATGGGCATGATCATGAGCACATCGTTCATGATCTTGCAGATGTCCGGATCGGTTTTCCGCTTGGTGACAAGCTGTCCGGCGATCAGCTTTTCAAAGGAACGGCGTTCCTTTGTGCCGGCCATCCATTCTGCTGTGGGCATGTAATGGTGGAAGATCCCGGAAGGAACCCGGTCGACAGGCTTATTGTTCAGGAATGCTTCGAAACGCTCTCTTTTGTTCATGGAACAGACCTCCTGTTCATACGCTTTCATTATATCAGTCATCCTGTTTCAACCGCAAAGAGACGGATAACAGCGTATAATAGGAATCATCGGGGGCATCATACTATGTATTATCTGATCGGAAAAACACTGGAAGAGCATTCCAAGGAAGAAATACTGCAGTCAGAGCTGCCTTTTGCGGCTGCACTGACGCAGGAAGAATGGGAAGAAGTAAAAGACAGTCTGGGCATTGTGGTGTATCCGGAGCCGGATCTGTCCCGGATCCGGGCAACCAAGGCGGAAGAGCACCTGAACTCGCTGACAGGTACATTCTCCATCCCGCAGAAGGACAATATTTCCGGGCCGCATATCCGCTTCTTCTTCGCGCTGAATGAGAAAGGTGTGGTCTTCGTGGACGAAACCGGTACTGCCGAGACCTATCTGAAGGATATCAGCGGCAGAAAGCAGTGGAACAATCCCTGCCTGGAGCGTTTCCTGTATGATTTCCTGGAGCGTATGGTCATCGATGATACAGACCGGCTGGACAAATACGAGAAGAAGCTGGACGGCATCGAGAAGGAGATCATGAAGGATAAGGAAGCGGATTATCCGAAGCGCATCAGCAAAATCCGCAATGAACTTCGGGAGCTGCGGATCCACTATGACCAGCTGGAAGAGCTCGGAAAGGAACTGGAAGAGAACGGCAACCAGTTCTTCAAGGAAGAGAACCTGCGGTATTTCCGGATGTTTTCCGGAAGGATGAACCGCCTGTACGATCTTGCGGTATCCCTGCGTGACTATACCGTACAGCTGGTCGATCTGTACCATTCACAGACAGACCTGAAGATGAACCGGATCATGACCGCGCTGACGGTCATTACAGCGATTTTCATGCCGCTGACGCTGATTGTCGGCTGGTACGGTATGAACTTCGTCTACATGCCGGAGCTGAATTCCAAGTACGGGTATCCGTTGGTCATTCTGTTCAGCCTCAGCATTGTAGTAGGCGGTCTGCTGTACTTCCGCAAAAAGAAATGGCTGTAGGTGAAGGATATGGAACTCAAGGAGAAGTGCATTGCGAGCCACCGGAAATATGACGGTCTCGTTGTAAAGATCCGGGTGGATGATGTAGAGATGCCGGACGGCAGAATGACAAAGCGGGAAGTGGTTGAGCATCCCGGCGGTGTTGTGATTGCCATGGAGGATGAAGACGGTACCTTTTTCATGGTGGAACAGTACCGCTACGGACAGCAGAAGGTACTGCTGGAATTCCCGGCCGGGAAGATCGAGCCGGACGGCAGTATCCTGGAGAACGCTGAACGGGAGACACGGGAAGAGACGGGATACGAAGGTACGGTGTTTGAAGACCTCGGTACCTTTGTGCCGACCGGCGGCTACGGGCAGGAAGTGGATTACCTGTTCTACACGAAAAAAGGACAGTACGCAGGCCAGCATCTGGACAACGATGAGAACCTGAATGTATACAAATACACCCTGGATGAGATCATTGAGAAAATCATGAACAATGAGATCATCGACGGGAAGACGGCGATGCTGGCATTCAAGCTGTGGGAAAGGAAGAGGCGCAATGGCTGACAGAAAGCGGAAACCGATGGAAATCAACGATCTGCTGCAGTTCAGGTATCCCTCCGGGCTGATGTACAGTCCGGACGGAAAACTGGCGTTTACCGCAGCGGAAGCAGACGCAGAGAAGAATACCTACCGCAGGAATGTCTGGATCCATGCTGGCAATGAGGCGAAGCAGGTCACCTGGACGGTGGATGCCTCGGCACTGCTGTGGATCAGCGATCATGAACTGCTCATCCGCCGTACAGGAGAGAAAGATCTGCCGGGCACCACTGCCCTGTATCTGTACGATACAGAAGGCGGTGAAGCCAGGCCGTACACCGTACTGCCATTCCCTCTGAACGGTCTGTGGAAGCTGGATGATGGCAGGTACATCGCTGCGGGAACGATAGACGCGAATGATCCGGACGCGTACCTGGACAGTGATGAAATCCGCAGGGACAAGCTGAAGAAAAAGGAAGCAGAAAAAGACTATACCGTTGTGGACGAAGTGCCGTACTGGTTCAACGGAAAGGGCTTTACCAACAAGACCAGGACAGCACTGTTCGATGTAGATCTGAACCGCGGACGGATCAAGCGGATTACCGGTCCGTTCGACCAGACAGGCAGCCTTGCGGCAGACGGCAAGCGGGTATACTTTACCGTCAGCACCTGGGAGAGGAAGCAGGTCCGCACGTCGCAGGTAAAGGTATACAGCGTGGATACCCACCGTGTATCCACCGTCTACGGCAAGGATGACTGCCGCATCAACAATCTCTTCATCCTGGACGGAAGACTGTATGCCCAGGCTTCGGACATGAAGGAATACGGTGTCACAGAGACCGGCAATATCGTGGAAGTGCAGAAGAACCGGCTGAAGTACATTGTGGATCCGCAGAGGCAACTGGCGGATACCGCAGCCGGCGATACGACACTGGGATCCGGCAAGCAGTCCGCCGCATTGAAGGACCGCTGGATTACCCTGGCTACAGATACAGATCACGTCGCAATCTGGCAGTATGACCGGGAATTCCGGAAGACCGTGCTCTATGATGAACCCGGACTGATCCTGTGCATGGATGCGGTGGACGGAAAGACGGCATTCATTCATCAGAGCAGTACGCAGCTGTGCGAAGTCTATGAACTGAAGGACGGCAAGGCCGTGCAGCTGACACATATCAATGATGCCGCACTGGCAGGAAAGTACATCGCACAGCCTGTCCCGCTGGACTATGAATCCGAAGGTGAACAGCTGCGCGGATGGGTGCTGCTGCCGCAGGATTATGACCGGCGGAAGAGCGTACCGGGTGTTCTGGATGTCCACGGCGGACCGAGAGCGGTATACACGGAGAGCTATTTCCATGAGATGCAGGTATGGGTATCCCGCGGATATGCGGTGTTCTTCACCAATATCCGGGGCTCTGACGGCCGGGATGATGCGTTTGCAGATATCCGGGGACAGTACGGCAGTGTGGATTTCCGGAACCTGATGGATTTCACGGATGCTGTACTGGCCGCGTATCCGAAGATCGATCCTGCTCGTCTGTGTGAGACGGGCGGGTCCTACGGAGGCTTCATGACCAACTGGATCGTCGGCCACACGGACCGCTTCTGCGCCTGTGCCAGCCAGCGTTCGATCGCGAACTGGATTTCGAAATTGTTCGTGTCGGACAACGGTCTTTGGTTCAACGCAGACCAGCAGGGCATCGTAAATGATATCTTTGAAGAAGCGGACAAGCTGTGGGACCATTCGCCGCTGAAGTACGCAGAAAACGCAAAGACACCGGTACTGTTCATCCACAGCGACGAAGACTACCGCTGCCCGCTGCCGGAAGGAATGCAGATGATGCAGGCACTGGCGGTGCAGAACATTGAAACACGCATGGTGATCTTCCATGGAGAGAACCATGAACTATCCAGAGGCGGGAAACCGGCGCACCGGATCCGCCGTCTGCAGGAGATTACAGACTGGTTTGACAAGCACACAAAGGAGAACTGACAATGGCTGAAAAACTCAAGAAGATCACGATCGACGACATCACCAAGTACCGTTTCCCGGGAAATCTTCAGTACAGTCCGGATGGAAAGCTGCTGGCCTTCAACGTTCAGCGTTCGGATGTAGAAAACAACTGCTACCGTACGGATGTCTGGCTGGCGGAAGGCGATGCAGCGAAACAGATTACTTACACAACCGACGCAAGGATGCTGTTCTTTGATGATGAGCGCACACTCATCCTGGCAAGAAAGACGGCAGACGCCAAGCCCGGGACAACAGAGCTGTTCCGGCTGAGCGTGGACGGCGGTGAAGCGCAGCCGTGGATTACGCTTCCGTTCCCTATGAGGAGCCTGAAGAAGATCAAGGACGGTCTCTATGCGGCTGTAGGCGCCATTGACCGCCGGGACCCGAATGCCTACAAGGACAATGCCGAAACAAGAGCGAAGAAGATTGCGGATCTGGAAAAGGAAAAGGATTATACCGTCGTTGATGAAGTGCCGTACTGGTTCAACGGGGCAGGATTCACCAATAAGAAGAGAAACGCTCTGTTCATTGTTGATGCACGGGACGGGCTGAAGGTACGCCGTCTCACCGCACCGGCATTCAATGTTATGAACGTACTCATTGATGGTGACACGGTGTACTATACAGGCAATACCTTTGAGAAAAGACAGAACCGGAAGGCGAAGCTCTACGCGTACAATACCGCAGCGGATAAGACGGAGACGGTCTACGGAAAGGCTGACAGGACCTTCGGCAGACTGTTCGTAATGGACGGGCAGCTGTACGCAGAGTCTTCCGATATGAAAGCATACGGTCTGAACCAGACCGATGAAATCTATAAGGTTGCCAAGGACAGCCTGGAACTGGTGTTCAAGCCGGAGATCAGCCTGTATTCCTCCACGATCGGTGATACCGTACACGGCGGCGGAGACGGGGAAGCCTGCGACGGCAAGGTGTTCGTCACCCTGGCTACCATCAACGATCACAATGTGTTCTATGAATTCGGCAAGGATTTCACACCGAAGACCCTCTGGGAGAAGCCGGGCATGGCCTGCTTCATGGCAATGAGCGATGAGAAGATCGCGATGTGC
>JAEEYJ010000205.1 GCA_016291725.1 Solobacterium sp. | reverse complement strand
GATGTACTGGTCGGCACGGCAGAGGCGGATACGCTCGATACGATGCTGCTGTTTACCTCAAAGGGCAACTTTGCCTATCTGCCGGTGTGGAAGATCGATGAGTTCAAATGGAAGGATACCGGAGCCCATCTCAACAAGTACATGAAGATCAGCGGCGACGATAAGATCGTCTCCGCGCTCCTGGTGCCGAACTTCGATACCGGTGCGAGCATTGTAACAGTATCCTCCCTGGGGCAGATCAAGCGTACCCTGGTGGAACAGTTCCAGGTCAACCGGGCCAGTGCGGTTTCCACCTGCATGAATCTGGCGGCCGGAGAGGAAATGCTCGATGCTTTCCCGGCCTGTCCGGGCGAACGGATTGCGGTCGTATCTGCGGAAGGCTTCAGCTGCCAGTACGCGCTGGCGGACATCCCGGCCATGGGACTGCGTTCCCGCGGCGTCAAGGCGATGAATCCGGGCAAGGGCGACCATCTTGCGGCAGCCTGCGCGTTCAGTGAAAATACCGGCGCTCTGCTGTACATAACGAAGAGCGGACAGATGAAGCGGGTGAAGACAGAAGAGATCTTCAGCGGCAACCGTCCGATCAAGGGCAGCCTGATCGCCAAAAAGATCAAGACCAACCCGCAGGAAATGAAGGAAGTGCTTCCGGTGACTGCCGGCAGTATGCTGAAGTTCTTCTCGGAGGAAGAAACAATACTGCGGGCAGGGGACGTTCCCATCAAAACAACCGATACCACCTTCAGCACACCGCTGGCACTGAAGGAAGGATGGTACCGCATCAAGGGCATCCCGGAGTGCCGGATCGTAGAGAAGGAGGCTCAGGACAATCCGCCTGAGCAGCTGAGACTGCTGTGACGCGGGTATGCAGAGGCTGCGGCGCCCTGCTGCAGCATACCGATAAAAACCTCCCTGGTTATACCCCGAAGGAGGACAGTGACTACTGCCAGCGCTGTTTCCGGCTGATCCACTATGCGGATCCGGTTTTCTCCATGCGGGAAGGCATTGATCCGGATGCCGTACTGGCCAGAGTGGAAGCCATGGACGCAGCGGTGGTCTGGGTCGTGGATCTGTTTGATTTCGAAGCCGGCATGATTCCCGGTCTGGCGAGGAGGCTTGCCGGAAAGGATATCATCCTGGTATGCACGAAGCGCGATCTGCTGCCGGATGACATCAAGGAGGAAAAGCTGGCCCGCTTTGTCCTGGAGAGGATGAAGGACTACGGCGTCCCCGTACGCCGCTTGATCTTCAGTGCCATGGACAGGCCGGAATGCGCGGAGGAAGTCAAGGAAGCGATCCGTACGTACGCGGACGGCGGCAGGGTTGTTGTGCTGGGCAAGGCGAACTCAGGAAAGAGTACACTGCTGAACCGGCTGATCGGTTCGGACGTACTGACGAGCAGCCGCTGGCCAGGGACAACCCTGGATTTCAATGACATTGAGATCGACGGCATTGTCTGTACGGATACGCCGGGCATAGAAGTGCGCGGCAGTATGATCAATGCGGTCGATGAAAAGGATCTGAAGACCATTCTGCCATCCTGGACCGTAAAGCCGCAGGTATACCAGCTTTCGAGCGATCAGTGCTTCAGCATCGGCGGTCTGGCGCAGGTGTATCTGCTGGGCTGTGAAGGTGCGTCCGCGGTGTTCTGGCTCAGCGGGAGGCTGAAGCTGCACCGTACAAAGGCAGAGAACGGGGAAAGGATCTGGAAGGAACACCTGGGAAAGGACTTCCTGCCTGTACCGGCTGCCAGGGAATTCAGCAGCCGGAACCATGCACTGCAGGGTGAGAAGACCGATATTGTGATTGAAGGGCTCGGGTGGGTCTGTATATCCGGGAAGGTATCTTCTGTCCGGGTTAAGGCACCAAAGGGTGTAAATGTGACATTCAGGAGGGCAATGATATGAGGCTGACAGGAAAGCAGAAGCGCTATCTGCGGGGTCTGGCATCAACGCGGAACGCGATGTTCCAGATCGGCAAGGACGGTCTGAGCGATAATCTGATCTACATGGTGGATGATGCACTGCGTGTGCATGAACTGATCAAGATCCGGATCCTGCGTACGGTAGCGGAGGACCCGAAGGAACTGGCGTTTGATCTGGCAATGAATACAAAGAGTGAGATCGTCCAGATCATCGGGCACAACATCGTTCTGTACCGGAAGGCAAAGGAGCCGAGGATCCTGCTGCCATGAACCGGACCGGGATACTGTACGGTTCCTATGATCCCATTACGCAGAAAGAACTGGAATATGCCAAAAGGGTCCGCAGAGAGCAGCGTCTGGATCTGTTGATCCTGGTGCCTTCGAAGAAGGGCGTTCTGGCACGTTCCGAGCGCATGCGTCTGCTGAAGCGGGCATTGATGCCGTACCGGCGCATTGCGTGCGGAAACGCTGTTTCCGGGGCTGTATTTGAGGAGGACATGCCGGCAGTGGATGAGGAAGAAGTGCGCAGCGGCATCTTCCGCCTGGCAGCCTGCGGCATCCGGAAGATGCTGGTGGAGAAAGGGCATTACCTGGAAGAAATGCTCGATGCCAACTGCAAAAAGAAAAGGGCAGCGCATTCCCGGGCCGTCGCGGATCTCTGCCGGGAACTGGCACAGGCTTCCGGTGTGGATGAAGAGCTTGCATGGCGGGCAGGAATGCTGCATGATATCACTAAGAACCGGAGTGAGGAGTGGGGCAGGAAGATCCTGGAGATTCATGATCCGGAACTGCTGAACATGAGTCCGAAGGTATGGCACGCATCCACCGCCGCAGTCTGGCTGAAGCAGGAAACAGGCATTACCGACCGGAGGATGCTGGAAGCCATCCGGAACCATACACTCGGTACAGGGAAAAGCAGACTGGACCGGATCCTGTACATTGCGGACAAGTGTGAGCGTACCCGGGGATACGATTCGGAGAAGGAAATTGCACTGGCAAAGAAATCACTGGCGGAAGGGGCCGCTCTGGTCTATGCAGAGAGCGAAGCCTACCGCCTGAACAAGGGAGGAAAACCATGACGGAAACAGAGACATTCGTGTGTGAAACACTGTCGAAGAAACTTGCAGAGAACATCGTTGTCATCGATATGAAGGGCATCAGTCCGTTTACAGACAGCTTTGTACTGGCAACAGCCCGGAACATCCGCCATGCCGCAAGCCTGGCGGAAGAACTGGAAAAGGAAGCGCTGAAGAACGGATACGGTGTACGGAAGCGGGAAGGCGGAGAAGGCAGTACCTGGATCCTTCTGGATCTGTACGATGTCATTGTGCATATCTTTACGGAAGACGCACGGATGCAGTACCGGCTGGAGAATCTCTGGGCGGACCGCCCGAGCGAACGCTGGAGCGATCAGGAAGCGTAAACAAAAGCCTGTGTCTAGGACACAGGCTGTTCTATTTCTGTCTCTTCTTCCCGGGCATCGTAGAGATTGTTTGCCCGCAGCCATTGCTTGAGCTCAAACACGGACAGTGGACGGGAACTGTCCCAGGAGAGTGTACTGTCTATGATGATCTCCTGATCCTGCACGTGGCAGAGTACAAAGCCCGGGCAGTCATCCAGGCCCCATTCTTCCTTGAGGCGGTTGAGGTCATTCGTTGACTCCAGTGCAGTAACATCGATGTATTCGAAGATCTCGGACATCCGTACGCCGGTGTCATTCTCCACGGTGCGCATGACGGTGTTCTCCATGTAGGTGCAGTCATCGTTCTGCGGCGAGCAGAAGAAGTAGCAGTGTACGGAGGAGGCACCGCTGCTCAGGGTGTAGTTCCTGGCGGAAGCGTAGTCTACGACGGTGGTGTCCAGCGAGGTCTGATGGATCTCTTCCTTCTCCGGTTCAAAGATGCGGAAGCCTACAACAAAAGCACTGTAGATCATCAGCAGTACCAGAAAGGAAATCATCAGACGTTTCAGCATAAGAGCATTCTACCATAAATTCAGTGGCGGCGGGCAGGGGAAACATATATAATAGCCGTAGTGACGCTATGAAGTGGTATGAGCAGAAATACGTGAACCGGCGGGACTGGATTCTGGACAATCTGGAGAACCTGAAACTGAGTCCGCAGGAGCTGACGGTGGTCATGACCATCGATTTTTACAATGAGAACCGTACCGACATCAGTATGGACATTCTTCAGAAGAAGACCGGTCTGGACATGGATGAACTGAACCGGGTTGTTTCTGTACTGTGTGCCAGGCACTACCTGGATATTATGGCTTCCAGCAGGAATGTACAGTTCCGGCTGGACGGTCTGTTCGACACGGATACCGCCAAGGATATCCGGGTCATGGACAGTCCGTTGATTGAACTGTTTGAAGAAGAGTTCGGACGTCCGATGACACCGAATGAAATGCAGAAGATCAGTGAATGGAACCGGATCTATCCCCGGAAGACAATCATACATGCGCTGCGGGAAGCGAGCGCCTACCAGAAGCGGAGCATGTCCTATGTTGAGAGTGTGCTGAGAAATACAGGGAGGAAAGGGCAGTGAACCGGGCGGAAGAAGTACTGAAAGGTCTGGACATGCTGTATCCGGATGCGCACTGTGAACTGGATTACCGGAACATCTATGAACTGACGGTCGCAGTGATCCTCTCCGCCCAGACAACGGACGCGTCGGTGAACCGGGTGACACCGGCCCTGTTTGCGGCCTATCCGGACATTGCGGCATTGGCGCAGGCGGATACAGCGGAGATCGAGGAGTACATCCGTTCTCTGGGACTCTACCGGAACAAAGCCCGTTCCATCCATGCCATGGCTGTGAAATCCGCTGCGGACTTCGATGGTACGGTGCCGGAAAACCGGAAGGACCTGATGAGCCTGCCCGGAGTAGGCAGAAAGTGCGCCAATGTGATTCTGGCCGAGGGATTCGGTGTGCCGGCCATGCCTGTGGATACCCATGTGGAAAGAGTGTCCAAAAGGCTCGGTCTGGCAAAGAAGGATGATACGGTACAGGAAGTGGAGGAGAAGCTGAGAAGGAAGTTCCCCAGGGAACGGTGGATCAAGGCCCACCATCAGCTGATCTTCTTCGGCAGGTATCTCTGCCGGGCAAGAGGCCCGCTGTGCGGGCAGTGCCCGTTCACAGAACTGTGCAGATATGAAAACAAAGCCGGCTGAGCCGGCTTTTGTGTTTATTCATCGATGATGACCCAGCATCCGATGTTCGTGTTTGCCGGGGCGATGCGGCCGTTGAGCAGCTGATCGTCGTGATCCCGGTCGAACATGATGTTGTATTCGTTGTCCTGGACATACGGGTAGGCTTCCCGGCAGCGCTCACGGGTCAGGTGCTCGCAGTAGAGGCTGATGCCGTTGCTGTCAGCCCAGGCCTGCACCTCCGCGCCGGCAGCGGTCATCGGCGGGAATTCTATATTCGGTACTTCAGGCTGCGGCCAGACGCATCCGGTCACAGTCCATTCACCACCGTTTTCGATGCACTCGGCTGCGGGATAGCTGCAGGTGCCGTCCGCCCAGGTGCCGCCGTTGTTGGTGCATTTCTGTTCGGCTTCTTCGTCCGGTGCCTGTTCCGGTTCTTTTTCCGGTGTTTTGAATCTGACACACATTTCATTGGAGGCTCCGCCGCCGTTCTCATAGGCGTAGAAGCCGCAGGCTTCGGTTTCCGTGCCCGGCAGGAGCTCTATATCATCGTAATACTGGTCTTCATAGTCTGCGCTTTTTTCGGCTATGGTAAGACCGTTCTGGGAAATGCGCACCTTGTAGCGGATCGGTCCGAAGATCCAGCTGTAGTCGAACAGACGCTTGCCCCACGCACTGACCAGGCAGTTTCCTACACCGTCGTAGAGGCTGATGTCCATGGTATCCTCTGCCGCCTGCAGCTTCTCCGGTTCCGGATAGGCCGGCCACCAGATGTGGACCTTGCCGTCAAAGGTGTACTCGGCGGCGAAGTCGGTCAGGCTGGCTACGGAGTCTGCAGCTTCCGGACTGACCAGATTCGCGTACTCGCTCTTGATCATGCCGCTGGTGATGTAGCTCCAGTCCATGCCATCGATCGGATAGGCGTAGGGGAACGTTCCCAGGATATGGGTGATGTCCGAAATGCCGGCTGGACGCTGGACGCCCTGTGGCACCAGATTATCGTTCAGAACGGAAAGCAGTTCATTGGAGATCCGTCCGGTCAGGTTCAGATTGGACTTGTAGTTGTCGAAGTAGGTGCCGGCGTCCTTGACGCCTTTTTCATAGCCGACCCAGACAGCTGTTGTATACTGCCCGGTTTCCGAGATCATCCACTTGTCCTTGGAGGCTCCCTGAGGAATGTTGTAGTCCAGACCATCGGAACCCCAGTCCGTTGTACCGGTCTTGGCGTAGACCGGGTAGTTCCGCTGCAGCATCTGGGTATAGACGTACTGCGGCACTACGTTGCGCATCAGCTCGGCGGCCAGATAGGCTGCCTGCGGAGACAGGACGGATACCGGTTCGTAGGTGGGTACCAGAGGCTCCTGGTAGCCGCTGCGGAAGACGATTTTGCTGATGGTATGCGGCTGGATATAGTAGCCGCCGTTCATCAGCACCGCGTGGGCAGCCATGAGCTCCAGCGGAGAACAGGTAAAGTTCGATCCGCCGATGGCGAAGCCGATGTCGAAATTGTCCTCGCTGACCTTCGAAAAGCCAAGGCTCTTGATATAGTCCACTACCTTCTGCCAGCCTGCCTTATTGATGACTTCCGTGAGTGTCTGGATGGCAGGGGTGTTCAGGGACATACTGACGGCGTACTGCAGTGTCATTTCGCCGCCGTACTGGCCGGATGCGTTCTTGATGATGATGTTGGTGCCCTGGTAGGTGATCGGCCGGTCGGTGACGACGTGGCTTGTTGCCCAGCCGAGGTATTCAAAGGCCAGAGCGTAGTCGATGATCGGCTTGACGGAGGAGCCGGGCTGTTTGTACTGCTGGGTTGCGTGGTTCAGCAGCATCGATCCGCCGCGGCCGTAGTTGCGTCCGCCGCCGATGGCAACGATCTCCCCGGTCTGGTTGTTTTCACTGATCATGGCGCATTCCATGAGCTCGTCCGGGAACTGCACCGCTTCCACTTCCCCGCGCTGGATGGCATCCATGACGGACTGGGCCGCGGGATCCATGTACGTATAGATCTCCATGGCGGTCGTCAGCGGATCCAGGCCGGTCAGGGCTTCTGCCTCGGATATGGCGGTATCAATGTAGGACTGGTACGCATAGGACCGTCCGGTCGAGGAAGAAGCAGGATTGATCAGCGTGTCCTCCACATTGATGCTGCGGGCCAGCCGGTACTCTCTGTCCGTAATGTATCCATGGCGCTTCAGCAGATAGAGCACAGTATTGCGCCGGTTGGTGGCATAGTCCAGGAAGTTGTGCGGATCGAACCAGTAGGGGGAGTTGATGACGCCTGCCAGCATGGCGCTTTCCGCCAGATTCAGCTGGGAGGCGCTCTTCCCGTAGTAGTACTGGGATGCTTTCTCGATGCCGCGGATATTGCCGGTTCCGCCGAAGTTCATCTTGTTCAGGTAGAGCTCGAAGATGGCTTCCTTGTTGGACTGTTTCTCCAGTTCGATCGCCAGAGCGATCTGCTGGATCTTGTACTCGATGTCCTTCCGGTGTGTATAGCCTGTTTCGTCGTTCTGGAAGTAGGTCAGCTTGACCAGCTGCATGGTAAAGGTGGAGCCGCCTTCCCGCTCCGGATTGTGCAGCAGTACATTCTTCAGAGTAACGAAGGTAGACTTGGTGAAACGGGGCAGGTCGAAGCCGTTGTGGCCGAAGTAGCGGGAATCCTCTACGGCGAGGAAGGCATCGATCAGGGCTTCGGAGAGTTCGTCATAGGTGACGTTCTCCCGGATCTGGGTGCCGACGTCGGCGATGAGATTCCCGTCCTTGTCATAGATATGGCTGGATTCAGGCGAGAAGAAATCACTGATGACGAGCTGCGGTCTGTCCCTCAGCATCACCTTGAGCGCGATTCCGCCGGCGCAGAAAGCGATCAGTTCGCAGAATACAACGAACATCAGGATCAAGGTCCAGAGGTTCAGCTTGTTGACCTGTCTGCCGGTCTTTTTCTTTGCGGCAGTCTGCTTCGTGGTTTTCCTGCGGCGCTTCAGCCTGGGCAGCTTCAGCCTCAGTTTCCTGCGTTTTGCCATTCAGTATTCTCCTTGAAATAGACCTCGTCGACGACCTGAAGGTAGTCAACGGGCTTGAAATAGGTATAGGGAATCAGGTGTCCGTGTTCACGGAACCAGGTGTAGGGTATGGAGCTTCTGCTGCTGTCCTTGATGTGATCGATCATGGTCATTGCATCAATGAGCCAGGTTTCATCATACTCGGTGAAGCGGATGATGACGAAGGCTACAGCACCATGGCGCACTACGCTTTTCAGGTGCTCGATCTGGTGGGGATGGATGGACTTCAGAGGAAAGGATGTCCTGGAACGGCATTCCTTGGCTTCGAAATCGATGTACTTCCCACGGTAGATTCCGTTGTAGTCCGTTGTGCTGGGCACTTTGAAGTAGGCTTCCGTAATCTTCGCTTTATTGCGGGCAGGATAGTCGACGTTGACGATGGTTACCGGGGTCGGCTTTTTGTAGATGACGGCTCTGTCCTGGCTGAGATAATAATCATTGGTTGTATTGATCTCCTTCTCCAGTTCCATGCCTCGTCTGCCGGCACCGATCCGTACGGCAGATACAGTTGTTTTCCGTCCGTCGGGATAATTCACCATTGTTCCTGCACCTCTGTACCATTATACATGATTTCCGGGACAATTCAGGAAGGGTCTGTTGATTTTCAAGGCTTTACCTGCAATAATTAAGAAACGGGAGCGTAGGGTTATGGCAAAGGTAAATCTTGATATTCAGTCCATACTGGACAAGCAGTTCAATATCGATTTCCGCGGCTACAGTGCAGAGGAAGTGGATGCTTATCTCGATCTTGTGATTGAAGATTATCAGACCTATCAGGAGATCACCGGAGAACTCAACGAGAAGATCGAAGAGCTGGAGCGGACGAATGCGTCGCTCAGGGCGAAGCTGATCGAAGTGGAGGGCCGTACCAGGGCACTCGAAGCGAATCCGACACCTGCCCAGCAGGGTGCCGATAATCTGGACATCCTGAAGAGACTGTCCCGTCTTGAGGATGAGGTGTTCGCGCAGCAGAGGGACAGAAGGGAGTAGATTGCACATTCGGGCAGCCGCTGGTGTCACAGCCAGAGGAAAGTCCATGCTCGCACCGTCTGTGATGATGGTAGTGTTTGTGCCGGTCCAAGACATAAGACCGGGCAGTTCAGGCTGACGGCGGAACAAAGACCTAAAGAGAAATCCATGGTCGGCGTCCTTAAGGTGTCACAGTGACGAAGCCGGCGGGAAACCGTCCGGGTGGAACGAGATAAACCCCTCAAGCGAGAAATCCAAATATGGTAGGAGAATTCCCGAGAGCGAAACGAAGTTCAAGGGAGGTGCCTTCGGGCAGAGATAAATGGCTGCTGCTTCTTCGGAAGTACAGAACATGGCTTACAGAATGTGTGATACAGGAGAGACAGCAGTCTCTCCTTTGTTATAATTGGTACAGGCAGGTGAGAGAATGATGGAAAAGAAATACAGTGCTTCAGCGCTGGGCGAGCTGCTGATTGATTTTGTACCGCAGGGAACGGATGAATCCGGCAGTCCGCTGTACAAAGCCTCTGCAGGCGGTGCACCGGCGAATGTCCTGGCGATGATGGCAAGGCTCGGGCACCGTACACAGTTCATCGGCAAGGTCGGCAGGGATGGCTTCGGCGATCAACTGAAGCAGGCACTGGAACGGGCAGAAGTCGGTACGGATGGTCTGTGTACGGACGATGAAGTCCATACAACCCTGGCGTTCGTACATCACAGTGAAGGCGGAGAACGGAGCTTTTCGTTCTACCGCAATCCGGGTGCGGACCTGATGCTGAGGGAGGAGGAAGTCCCGTACGGCATGATTGAAGAAAGC
Source organism: Solobacterium sp. (assembly GCA_016291725.1). Classification (GTDB taxonomy): domain Bacteria; phylum Bacillota_I; class Bacilli_A; order Erysipelotrichales; family Erysipelotrichaceae; genus Bulleidia. The sequence goes on along the minus strand of JAEEYJ010000205.1, from coordinate 6,194 downwards.
CGGATCCTGCATTTCGGCTCCCTGTCCCTGACGGATGAACCGGTGCGCAGCGCTACGCACGCAGCCCTCCGCTTTGCGGAAGAAAAGGGCATCCTGCGTTCATATGATCCGAATCTGCGGCCTGCGCTCTGGCGCAGCGCAGAGGCAGCGAAGGAACAGATCGGCTGGGGGCTTGAGCACTGCGATATCCTGAAGATCTCCGATGATGAACTGCGCTGGTATACCGGAAAGCAGACGGTGGATGAAGGCGTGCAGGCTCTGCGGGAGCAGTACACGATCGGACTGATTGCCGTAACCATGGGCAGTGCCGGCAGCTGTGTATACTACAACGATCTGTATGCCCAGGCAGACGGTTTCCCGGTGCGGGCGGTGGATACGACCGGTGCAGGGGATACGTTCTGCGGCTGCCTGCTGGACGGTGTGCTGCGGTACGGGCTGGAAGGGCTGAATGCGGCAAGGCTGCAGGAGATTCTGCGCTATGCCAATGCGGCGGCGGCATATGTTGTAACGAAGAAGGGTGCGCTGCCGGTGATGCCGGACGTTGCACAGATCCGGGAGATTCTTTTACAGTTCCAGCCGTAAACCGGGATAAAAGATGCATATTTCGATAATATATGCTACAATACAGATGCACGCAGTGTGTTCGGGAGAACTGTGATGCATGAATTGTTTGTGCTATACTAACGCAGGTAAAGGAGTGATGGTTCCATGAATCTTCCCAACAGACTGACGGTAATGCGGATTGTTCTGATTCCGCTGATTGTTCTGATCTATATTTTCCCGTATGCCCAGTTCGGCATTGTGCTGCCGGTGCTGCGGGTCGGTACGGTGAACCTTCCGGTGCTGAACCTGGTGGTGCTGGCGGTCTATCTGATTGCGGCATTCACGGATCTGCTGGACGGCAAGATTGCCCGGAAGTACAATCTGCAGACGACGTTCGGCAAGTTCGCGGATCCGATCGCGGACAAGATGCTCACAACAACGATGTTCCTGATCTTTACGGCAAAGGGGATCATTCCGGTCGTGCCGGTGATCATCATGGTATGCCGGGACATCATCGTGGATGGCTGCCGGATGATTGCGGCAGGGAACGGCAAGGTGGTCTCCGCACAGATGATGGGCAAGCTGAAGACCGTGCTGCAGATGGCAGCGATTGCGCTGGTGCTGCTGAACAATCTGCCGTTTGAACTGTGGCGTCTGCCGGTATCGGTGATGATGGTCTGGTTCGCGGCATTCATCAGTCTGGCCAGCGGCTGGTCGTACTTCAGTCAGCTGAAGGACGATATTTTTGAGAGCAAATAAAGGATTCATAGAGTCCCGTGCGTATAAAAGGGCAGAAGGAGAAAGATTTTATGGCTGCTGAAAAAACAAGGAACACAGAGGTCACCGATGAGAAGAAGGACCAATTGCTGGCGGAAGCGCTGAAGGCGATCGAGAAGGAATACGGCAAAGGAAGCATTATGCGTCTGGGCGACCGGGCGCAGATTTCCGTGGATGCGCTGTCTTCGGGAAGCCTGGCGCTGGACGCGGCACTGGGCATCGGGGGATATCCGAAGGGAAGGATCATTGAGATCTACGGTCCGGAGTCTTCCGGCAAGACGACGCTCGCGCTGCATGCGATTGCGGAGTGCCAGAAAGCCGGCGGCAGGTGTGCGTTCATCGATGCGGAGAATGCCATTGATCCGGTCTACGCGAAGAACCTCGGTGTGGATATTGACGAACTCATTCTGTCCCAGCCTGATTCAGGCGAGCAGGCGCTGGAGATTACCGAGGTGCTGATCCGTTCCGGGGCAATTGACCTGGTGGTCATCGACTCGGTGGCGGCACTGGTGCCCCAGGCAGAGCTGGACGGTGAAATGGGGGATTCCTCCATCGGTCTGCAGGCCAGGCTGATGTCCAAGGCGATGCGCAAGCTGGCAGGTGTCATGAACCGTTCCAACTGCACGGCGATCTTCATCAACCAGCTGCGTGAAAAGGTCGGCATTATGTTCGGCAACCCGGAGACGACACCGGGCGGCCGGGCGCTGAAGTTCTATGCTTCGGTGCGTCTGGATGTCCGCAAGGGAGAAGCCCTGAAGAACGGATCGGACGTCATCGGCAACGTGACGAAGATCAAAGTCGTCAAGAACAAGGTTGCACCGCCGTTCCGTACTGCTACGGTGAATGTCATCTTCGGGGAAGGTGTATCCCATGTGGATGAGATCATCAATCTTGCAGTGGAGAACGATATCATCGACAAGTCCGGCGCCTGGTTCTCGTACAAGGGAGAGAAGATCGGCCAGGGATTTGCGGCAGTCCGTGAGTATGTGCGCCAGCATCCGGATGTGGATGCAGAAATCACGGCAGAACTGCGCCGTGTGCTCTTTCCGGCACCGGCGGAAGAAACGGAATAAACGTACAGAGGGCATCCGGAAACGGGTGCCTTTTTTCGGGAATGAACTTTTTTCCGGTGTGTCTGCTTGAGAAGAAGGCAGAAAAATGTATAATATATGCGGGAAAATATTTCTCGTTAGTTTTTTAATGGAGGAAAACAGTATGCCTTATGGTAATATGCTCACCTCCGTTCTTGTTGGTATTGTTGGTATTCTGATCGGCGTCCTCATTATGAAGGCGCTCGGTAAGGCAGGGCTGGATCAGGCAAGGAACCAGGCGCAGTCCATTCTGGATGAATCAAACGCCAAGGCAGAGACGATTCTCCGCCAGGCGGATCTGGACGGTAAGCAGCAGATCTATGAAATGACGCTTCAGGCCGAGAGGGAACTGAAGGCGCAGCGCAATAAGGTGCAGCAGCTCGAGAACAAGCTGTCCCGGCGTGAGGACAGCATCAGTTACCGGGAAGAGAACCTGATTGCGAAGGAAAAGAAAATCGAAGACAAAAACAGACTTGTCGATGAGAAGCTGACAAATCTCAACAAAATGGAGACGACTCTTCAGTCGAAGATCGATGAACAGACCACGGTTCTGGAACGGGTAGCGGGACTGACCCGCGAAGAAGCCCGTCAGGAACTGATGGATACGATCGAAAAGAAGAACACGAAGGAAATCGGTGCATGGCTGCGCGAGCAGGATGATATCGCCCAGCAGCGGGCTGCGGAGAACGCAAGAACCGTCATTGCGAATGCCATCCAGCGCTATGCGCAGGAAGAAGTGCTTGACAGGACAGTATCCGTTGTTTCATTGCCCAACGAGGACATGAAGGGACGGATCATCGGCAGAGAAGGGCGCAACATTAAAGCGATTGAACAGGCAACCGGTGTAGATCTGATCATCGATGATACACCGGACGCGATTACTGTATCCTGCTTTGACCCGATCCGCAGGGAAGTCGCCAGACAGTCTCTGGAGATTCTGATGAAGGACGGCAGGATCCAGCCGACAAGGATCGAGGAAGTCGTCAGCAAAGTGACGAAGTCCCTGGATGAAACGATCATGAAGATCGGTGATGAAGCGATCTTCCGGCTGGGCATCGGCCGCATCAACAAGGAACTGGTGAAGATGGTCGGCAGACTCCGCTACCGCTACAGCTATGGTCAGAATGTTCTGGAACACTCCATTGAAGTCGCCACCTTTGCGGGTATCATGGCGGCAGAGCTCGGTCTGAACCAGAACCTGGCGAAGCGTGCCGGTCTGCTGCATGATATCGGCAAAGCCATAGACTTCGAGCAGGAAGGCAGCCATGTGGAACTGGGTGCCCGCCTGGCCAGAAAGTACGGTGAGAACGGAATCGTCGTCAATGCGATCGAGTCGCATCACGGCGACAAGCCGGCATCGGATATCATTTCGGTGCTGGTATCCGCTGCGGATACGCTGAGCGCCGCAAGGCCCGGTGCCCGGTATGAGTCGATGGAGAACTACATCCAGCGTCTGGAGCAGCTGGAGCAGATTGCCGGCAGCTACGATGGTGTAGAGAAGGCGTTCGCGATCCAGGCAGGCCGTGAGGTACGCGTCATGGTTCAGCCGGACAAGATCAACGATGACGGTATGATCAAGATCGCGCACGATATCCGTGAGCGCATTGAAAACGAAATGACCTATCCGGGACAGATCAAGGTAACGCTGATCCGGGAAGTCAGAGCACAGGAGATTGCTCAGTAAACACGAGGCATCCGTTTGCGGATGCCTTTTGTCTTCAACAGGGGTATAATGGGAACATGAATACGTTGAAGAAGCGGGTATTCGACATCATCCAGATCGGTAACCGGGAAGATGGTCCGAGCTTTGCGTTCGATCTTTTCATCATGGTGGTCATCCTGACGAACATTACGGTGATCTTTCTGGAAACCTTCGATGAAATGGCACCGTACAGGGATGTGCTGCAGATCCTGGATACTCTGACAATCGGGATTTTCATCATTGAATACGGCCTGCGGATCTGGACAGCGGAATACCTGTATCCCGGACTGTCCCGCAGGAAGGCAGTAATGCGCTTCTTTCTGTCCTATGACGGTATTGTGGATCTGCTGACCATCCTGCCGTTCTTCTTCCTTTCGGGATTCGTAGTCTTCCGTATGCTCAGGGTAGTGCGTATCCTGCGGCTGTTCCGGATCAATTCCACCTATGATTCCTTCAACGTCATCAAGTCCGTTATCTATGAAAAGAAGAACCAGCTGGCTTCCTCGCTGTTCATTCTGATCGTACTGATGCTGGCATCGTCCCTGTGCATGTACAGCGCAGAGCACGAAGCGCAGCCGGAGATTTTCCGCAATGCACTCTCGGGAATCTGGTGGAGCATGAGTACGCTGCTCACGGTAGGCTACGGTGATATCTATCCGGTAACGGAGCTGGGCAGGGCGATGGCCATTGTGATCTCCGTGCTGGGTGTGATGGCTGTGGCGATCCCGACCGGCATTCTTTCCGCCGGCTTTGTGGAGAACTATACAGAAGCTGCGTACAGCTCGGCACCGCTGAACTTCCGCCTGCAGACCGTGCATGCAGATGCGGACAGCGGCTGGATCAACCGGTCAGCGAAGGAAGTGCTGGAGGATCACGGCTACCGGATCATTCTGGTCAAACGGAACGGTGTTACATTCCCGCCGAAGGACAACTACCGGGTATTCCGCGGGGATGAACTGGCAGTATACAAAGACTCCAGCGATGAGGACGGAGTATCGGCATAATACGAAGATTCCGGTCGGTGCATGACCGGTTTTTCTGTACTGAAATTTGATCGAAAACAAGTTTCAGACCGCATGGTTGACACGTTTCCGGCGGGTGCTATAATCAAGGCAGGGAGGACAATAACATGCCTGTTACAATTGATAAGGATCTCTGCATCGGCTGCGGTGCCTGTGTAGGTGCGTGCCCTGTTGAGGCGCTGTCTCTGGATGATGAGGGAAAGTCCACTGTTGACGAGGAACTCTGCATCGACTGCCACAGCTGCATCGCTACATGCCCGGTCGGCGCAATCACTGAATAATAAGTGAATCATGAAAACCCTGTGCACAAGGCACGGGGTTTTTATGCGGGTGCAGGGGTTTCCATGGTATAATACTCTGGATATGGAAGAAACAAAGATCAGGAACAGGGTACGCAGTTTTGAGCGTGATGTATTTGAGATGCCGGAAATGGCGGCGGATCTGGGAAAGGGCAGGACCTTTTTCATTCACACCTACGGCTGCCAGGCCAATGTACGGGACGGTGAGACGCTGGCAGGAATGCTGGTGAACATGGGATTTACAGAGGCGGCCGATGTGGATGACGCGGACCTGGTGATCTTCAATACCTGTGCGATCCGCAAGGCAGCGGAGGACCACGTATTCGGTGAAATCGGCAATCTGAAGCACCGGAAGGAACAGAATCCGGAGAAGATTTTTGCGCTGTGCGGATGCATGGCGCAGATGCCGGCTGTTGTGGAACGCATCCGGACAGCCTACCCGCAGATCGATCTGGTCTTCGGCACCCACAACCTGGACCGTTTCCCTCGCCTGCTGCAGGATTTCCTGGACCGCAGGGAACGCATGTTCGCTGTGGAGAGCGTACCGGGCTCGGTCATCGAGAATCTGCCGGTGCAGCGCAGCAGTGCCTACAAGGCATTCGTGAATATTATGTACGGGTGCGATAAGTTCTGTACCTACTGCATCGTGCCCTATACCCGGGGAAGGGAGCGTTCCCGGATGATGGAGGACATCGTCAGGGAAATCAAGGAATTCAAAGCGTCCGGCGGCAAGGAAGTCACGCTGCTGGGGCAGAATGTC
>JAEEYJ010000034.1 GCA_016291725.1 Solobacterium sp. | reverse complement strand
TCTCTCCGGAACTACTGTATGAAGCGGGGCTGATCGCGCATCTGCCGGAAGAGGTGCCGCTCGGTACCATTCACTATGAAGACGTACAGGCGCTGAAGCGCAGTCTGCTCAGGGAAGCGTACAGCAATTTCAAGGAAACAGGGGAATTCAGAGAGTTCTGTGAACAGACGTGGGTGAAGGAATACACCTTGTTCAAGACCTGGAAGGAGGCCAACGGAAACCGGGCCTTTATCGAATGGCCGTACAAGTTCCGCAGGAAGCCGTCCAGGAATATCCTGCACCAGTACCGGAAAGAGATCCGCTTCCAGATGTTCATCCAGTACATTCTCCATATCCAGTTCACCGCCCTGAAGGAGAAGCTGCAGGAAGCCGGAATCAGCCTGATGGGGGATATGCCGTTCTATACGGGCGGGGACTCCGACGATGTCTATTTCCACCCGGATATGTTCCTGGTGACGGACGGTCGTCCGGACTGGATTGCCGGTGTACCGCCGGATTACTTCTCGGCGGACGGACAGCGCTGGGGCAATCCGATCTACAATTGGGAAGCGATGAAGAAGGACGGCTATGCCTGGTGGCTGGAACGCATCCGGGCAAATGCAGAACTCTATGATCTGATCCGGATCGATCATTTCCGGGCTTTTGATACATACTGGAAAATACCTGCCAGTGAACCGACAGCGATCAACGGGAAGTGGATTGTCAACGACGGAGACGTGTTCTTCAAAGCGCTCTACGCCAAGTATCCGGAGATCCGGATCATTGCCGAGGACCTGGGCGATCTGCGCCCGGAAGTCTATGAACTGCGGGACAAATGGAAGCTGCCGGGCATGAGGGTCCTTCAGTTTGATTTCCCGTCCGAATCGCGCAAGGAAGACGTAATCTACATCGGTACGCATGACAATCCTTCCATGCGCACCTGGTTCACCGAGCTTCCGCTCGAAGAACAGAGAAAGATCTACAGCCGGCTGAGCGGTGAATACTCCGGCAGGGATGTCTATGATGCCATTCTGAAATACGCAATGGATCTGCCGGGCATGATGGTTGTGTTCTCCATGCAGGATCTGCTCGGCGGAAAGGAACGCGTCAATACACCGGGTACCATCGGATCCCCGAACTGGGAATACCGGATCACCGATCCGGACTATGCGGATACGCTGAAGGAAACACTGGAGCGGATCCGTGCCCGGTAAAGCAATCAGAAAATGGATCGCTGCGGCAGCCTGTGCTGTCATTTCAAGCGTGCACATCCTTCCTCTGCAGGCAGAGGATCTGCCGGTGAGCGTTGCCTTTACCGATCCGGGAAAGCTGGACGGGGAGGCGGATGATACGTTCCGCACGCTTTTCATGTGGCGGAATGACAAGGCCTGTCTGCGCCTGAAGGTCCGTGCGGAAGAAGATGCAGATCTGCATTTACGCACTGAATTCGATGACGGTACACTCCAGGCGGCTGTCTATGTTCTGGAGCCGGTATCCGCCAGCCTGGGCATGGGTACTCCGGATGCGTTCCCGCACGTAGATGTCCCGGACAGGATGGTGGAAACGCAGGAGCTGCATCTGCGTGCAGGAACGGATGCCTGGATCGTTGTGGAAGTATGCACCGGGGAAGATACGCCCGCTGGATCCCACGAGGCTTTCATCCATTTTGACAGTGATTCCGGCAGTTCATCCAGCCGTTTCCAGGTCAACGTCTGCCGGATGCTGGTGCCGGAGGAACGGATGTCCCTGGATCTCTGGCAGTACCCGTGGTCTTCGTATTATTACTATGACGCACTGCAGGGGAAGGAACCGTTCGGTGAGGAACATCTGTCCGTTCTGCGGAAAGAGATGGAGCTGTACCGCAGCCTTGGCGGCAATACGGTAACGGTTTCCATCATCGACGAACCCTGGAGCCATCAGACGTACTATGATACACCATCGTTGATTGCCTGGAACCGCGATGACAACGGCTACATCTGGTTTGATTTTACGTACTTTGACCGCTGGGTGGAGCTTTGTGAGGAGTGCGGTATAGATGGACGCATCGAGTCCTTCAGCATTCTGCCGTTTGCGAATGTACTGTACATTCATCTGCCGGACGGCAGTACGGAGCGCTTGACGCCGGAGCCGGGCAGCTGGCAGTGGAACAGTGTCTGGACACTGTTCCTGCAGAAGTATACCGAGCATCTGAAGGAAAAAGGCTGGCTGGACCGGGCATACATGTTCATTGATGAGCGCAATGAGCAGGATATGCGGCTTGCGGCAGAGCTGATATGCTCGTGTGTGGATGAGAACGGGAACGGTCTGAAATTGGCCTGCGCACTGAACAAACTGCCTTCAGACACCGGACTGCTGGAGATGATGGACTATGTATCCTTCTCTGTTGCGGCACTGCCGGAAGCCGGGGATCCGTTCTATGACACGGTGCACAGGCTGCAGGAGAACGGTACGGAAGCAACGGCCTACAACTGCAGTACGGTATATCCGAACGCGTTTGCAGTGAGCGAGCCGGAGGAATCCCTCTGGACAATGGCATACATCCGCTCTCTGGGACTGGACGGCTATCTGCGCTGGGCACTCAATGCCTGGACTGCCGATCCGCTGCACAGCTTTGACTTCCAGAATTTCGAAGCCGGCGATACGTATCTGATCTATCCGGATGAACGGGACAGTACGGATCCGGTGCCTTCCAGGTCCTACCGTCTGTTCATGATCGAAGAAGGCATGCGCCGGGCAGCGAAGTATGACTGGCTGCTGGAGAACGCCGTACACCCGAGCATCAGACGCTTCCTGGAACAGGAATCAGCGGTGCGGCGTACCAGCAGCGGGAAGTGGAACGCCTGGGGCATGGTAACAGGTACGGACAGCGACAGACAGCTGATCACTTCGGAAGTGCGCAGAACAGACAGTGCATTGAACCAGGCTTCGCATCTGCAGGACATTGTGTCCGCCTTTCGGACGTTGATCGGGGGATGAGGAATCTATGAAACTGGTGATCCATGATCTTCCACCACAGGCATGGGACAGCATCAAGAACAAGTATGATAACTGTACCGTTGTCTTCGACAAAGGTACGATCCATCCCTGCACAGGCTGCTTTTCCTGCTGGAACCGTACACCGGGGCAGTGCGTAATCCACGATGGCTATGAAAACATGGGAAAGCTGATCCATGACGCAGAGGAAGTCATTGTCATCAGCCGGTATACCTGGGGCGGCTTTTCATCCTTTGTCAAAGGTGTGTTTGACCGCAGCCTGGGATATGTACTGCCGCAGTTCGAACTCGTCAACGGAGAGAGCCATCACCGGAAACGCTATGAAGAAGACAAACCGTTCTCCTTTGTATTCTACGGTCCGCGGTTTACGGAAGAAGAGAAGGTACACGCACGCAGATATGTCGAAGCGGTGTGTACAAACATCCGGGGGACGGTGAAGGAAACGGTATTCCATGAATGCAGCGGAAAGACGGTGATGGTAGGCAGGACGTACACGCCGCCCGGAAAAACGGTTCTCCTGCAGGCGAGCATGCGGAACCGTAATTCCGCACGGCTGGCACAGAAGCTGGCTGCGAAGCTGGAGACAGAAACAGAGACCGTTGCACTGAGAGAATATCTGAATGATCTTCCGGCTCTGATCCGCAGGCTCTGGGACGCATCCACGATTGTGCTATGCACGCCGCTGTACGTGGACGGTCTGCCTTCCTTGCTCATCCGGCTGCTGGAGTGCTTTGCGGCAGAGTACCATGGTGCGGGGAAGCGGATCTACATACTTGCGAACATGGGACTGTATGAAAGCAGGCAGCTGGTCAATCTCTTCAGTACCGTGGAACAATGGTGCCGCGCCATGGACTTCACGTACTGCGGCGGTCTGGGCATCAGTGCGGGAGAACTCATCGGTGAACTGATGAAGTTCCTTCCGTTCCACAGCGGTACGATCAAGGAAATCGCCGGTGGAATGGATGAACTGGCGGAAGCCATTGATCATTCAGAGATCATCGGAGAGATCCACCGGGAACCGTACCGGTTTCCCCGCGCACTGTATATCCTGATTGCCAATACGAACTGGAACCGGACCGCAAAGAAAAACGGTATCCGTCCCAGGGACCTGTACCGTCGTCTGTAAAGCGTTTCTTCGGGAGACGCTTTTTCTATGCCTTTTTCTGAAGAGCCATGACCGTGACCGTGAAAATCGATCCGATGCACAGAGCGAAGCAGATGATCATCAGAGTGAACAGGGATGTCTTCGCGATGATGCCGCCGGCAGCCACCAGGCCGATGAAGCCGCCCAGCTGCATGAATACGGCATCGATGATGGACAGCACCGTTGTCAGATACTCCGGCGGGAACAGCTTTCTGCTGAGCATCCGGATCACGGTGTTCTCTACACTGAACGCACCGTAGATGCAGAAGGTGGAGAGGTAGACCATCCAGATATTGCCGGCAAACGCAGCCAGCAGCATACCGATTCCGGTCACCAGCGCGCCCAGCCCAAGGTGCAGGTAGGAATGACGGGAAGAGAGGTGTCCGGCAGCGGCGTACATCAATGCCTGTACAGCATAGCCGATTCCATTGTCGACACCCATTGCAGAGACGGTACCGCCGGCCTGCTGGATGAGCAGGATCTTGAGATTGTTCGGCGGTGCAATGGCCAGTCCGAGAAGAAAGACCGAAACCAGCAGCAGGATGAAGGTACGGTTGCGCAGGATGGAGAAGTCCATCTTCGGCTTCTCTCCGCCGGCAGTGTCCGCAAAGCGCTTGTCGGGCAGGGAAAGGGAGAGCAGAATGCACAATATGCAGAAGAAGAGGCCGGAAAGGAACAGGGTGGAAAAGCCGATCCGTTCAATCAGCCAGCCCAGTACCAGCATCGCAGCCGCAAAGCCTACCGCTCCTGCGCTCTTCACATTGCCGTAGCCCGTGCTGTCATAGTCCAGCAGATCGAGGGACCAGGAATCCAGTACGGAAAGGGCAGGCGAGATGAAGAAGCCGAGCAGGGTATAGGCAACAGCGAATACCGCTACGGTTTTACCGGACCAGAGCGCAAGGAAGTCCGCAATGGACAGCAGTGTGCACATGATCATGATCTTCCGGGTGGAACGGATCCGGTCGGATACGGTTCCCCAGAAGACCTGGCCGAAAAAGGCAGCCAGGAAGGAGATGCCGATCAGTATGCTCAGCAGATCATCCCTTACACCGAGGGCAAGGGCATAGCTGGAGAGATAGATGAACGGAGCCTGGATGCCGAAGTAGACAATATTCAATGCGCTGATTTTCAGTTTCATGGGCGGACCTCTCTTTGCAGCAGGAAGCAGAACGCAACAATCATAGTCTGAATCCAGAGGCTGTGCAAGGAGAATCACGGTATATGGAACAAAGTGCAGCCTGCCGTGTTTCTTTTATAGAAAAGAAAAAGCCCTGAAGCAGGGCTTTTTCATGGTCGGGATAACTGGATTCGAACCAGCGGCCTCTTCGTCCCGAACGAAGCGCTCTACCAAGCTGAGCCATATCCCGGTTATGGTGCTAAGCTATTATAGCAGAGATTGTTGAAAAAAACATAAAAATCGTAAATATTATTATGTAGAGGAAAAATCAACCATGACCGGATACAAAAAACTGAATATTGAATACATTATCGATACAGCAAATGATGCCCTGGAACATCTGTACAACGCCAAGGAGTACCTGACCAACGCCTCCAACCTGGGCATTCTGGATATGATCGGCGGCAAGTTCATCGTTACCGGACTGAAGCACAATACAATGTACCAGGCGCAGGATGAACTGGACGCTGCTGTCAGTGCCATCAAGGAACTGCAGCGCTGGACAACGGATCTGACGGACACGACCGGACTGGACATTGACTTCAGTGATTTCCTGCAGATCAGCGATATGCTGTTTGACAATATCTTCATGGACATATTCGCTCAGTCAAAGATCAAAAAAGCCCGGGAGGCAGTGGACACCGCCATTGCCCGGATCGAGCTTCTGCTGGATGATGCTTACCGAGGGGACCTGTAATCAGGTCCTTTTCTGTTTGGCAAACCATTTTTTAAGTTCAGCATGGAACAGTTCCATCGCCCGGGAATAGTACCGTGAATGCTTGGCGGAGATATACACAGGCCGGGTGGAGTACTTGCTCATGGAGCGGTAGTAGCCGACATTGTCCGGAATGGTATCCGTGTAGCGCAGCAAGGTATCGCTGATGAAGGAAATGCCTGCACCGATCGCTGTATAGCGGAAGACCGTGGTCAGGCGGTCCACCTCCAGCAGAACGGTCGGAGAGAAGCCGGCGTGGTGGCACAAGGTATCCGTCAGCTGCCGGGTCTCGTTTCCTTTGGTCAGAAGAATAAAGGGGATATTCCGGAATTCATGGAGATCGACCGGCGGCTTGTCCGCATATGCCGGTAAAAGTACTTCCTCTGCTGTCATGCGTCCTTCCCGGTTTTCCGGTGCGTAGGCATCCGGTACAGCCAGTACGATGTTCTCGCTGAAAAGCTCCCGCTGGTCAAAGACATTGCGGTCAAGCGGATGGTTGTCGATGACCAGGTCCAGCCGGCCGTCCATCAACATACTTCCCAGGCTTGTGGAATCTGAATTCAGCTGTTCGATATGAATGCCCGGATAATCCTGCATGAAGACGGACAGGAACTCCGGCATGACCAGATCCGACAGCAGTTGGTTCGTGCCGATGCGCAGGTAGCCGTTCTGGAGCTGGTTGATGGAATCGATGTAGTTCTCGAATGCTTTCTCGGAAAGATCGATCTCCTGCGCTGTACGCAGATACTCCCGTCCAGCATCGGTCAGACGGATCGGCTTGGTCGTTCTGTCGAACAGCGGCATGCCGATTTCCTCTTCCAGCTTCTTTACGATTACACTCAGAGAGGGCTGCGGCATGAAGAGTTTCTGGGCTGCTCTGGAGAAGCTCTGTTCCTCGTTGATCGTTTCAATGAGCTTCCGGTATCTGAAAAGATCTGCCATATTTACCTCATATTATCAATCGTATATTAATTATAATTATATACTCATTTAAATATACTGCAGGATGTTCTATAGTGGAATTAAGCAGAGAAAGCGCTTACTTTTTTGGGGCGCAAACAACACCATCATAATCAGAATGGCATCAGGAGGTAATTGTTATGACAGAAAAGAAGCTATTCCGTTCAGAACGTGATTCCATCGGTATCAAAGACGTACCTGTCGATGCACTCTACGGTGTACAGACACTGAGAGCAGCAGAGAACTTCCAGATCACCCATACACTTGTCCATCCGGAGATGGTCAAGAGTATGGCTGCCGTCAAGAAAGCCTGCGCGATCGTAAACAAGCGTGTCGGCACCATCAAGCCGGAAGTCGCGGACGCAATCATCGAAGCCAGTGAAGAAGTCATGGCTGGAAAGTACCTGGATGAGTTCATCACCGACGCGATCCAGGGCGGCGCAGGCACTTCCATGAACATGAACGCAAACGAAGTCATTGCGAACATCGCTGCTGTCAAGCTGGGCGGCAAGCCGGGTGACTACGATCTCGTTCATCCGAACAACGATGTCAACTTCGGCCAGTCCACGAACGACGTCATTCCGACAGCCGGAAAGCTGACAGCGCTCGTACTCATGAAGAAGCTGGAAAAGGAACTGGGAGACCTGGAAAAGGCCTTCCTGGCCAAGAGCGAAGAATTTGACGGCATCATCAAGATGGGCCGTACACAGCTGCAGGACGCTGTTCCGATCCGCCTCGGCCAGGAATTCCACGCCTACGCAGAAGTTACGAAGCGCGGTCTGGAAAGAATCCGCAAGAGTGAAGCCGAGCTGCTGTCGATTCCACTGGGAGGCACAGCGATCGGTACAGGCATCAATGCCGATGCAGAGTTCTACAACACTGTCTGCGATGAATTCGCCAAGGTAACAGGCTTTGAATTCAAGCAGGCAGAAGACACCATTGACGCAACCCAGAACATTGATGGTTACGCTGCCGTATCCTCCGCAATCAAGAACTGCGCGCTCGGACTGTCCAAGGTCGGCAATGACCTGCGTCTGCTGTCCTCCGGACCTCGTACAGGCATCGGTGAGATCAACCTGCCGGCGATGCAGAACGGTTCTTCCATCATGCCGGGCAAAGTCAACCCGGTCATTCCGGAAGTCCTGACCCAGGCTGCGTTCCTCTGTGCAGGAAACGATGTCACCATCGGTATGGCAGTCGAAGCCGGACAGATGGAGCTCAACGCGTTTGAACCGGTTACGTTCTACTGCCTGTTCGGCTCGATCGATGCTCTGACTGGCGCAGTCAATACGTTCATCCACAACTGTGTTGAGGGTATTACGGCCAACGAACAGAGATGCTATGATCTGCTGCACAGCAGTGTCGGTACCATTACAGCGCTGAATCCGTACATCGGATACCAGGCAGCTGCGGATACAGCGAAGGAAGCGCTGAAGACAGGAAAGCCGGTACGTGAGCTGATCCTTGAAAAGGGCCTGCTCAGTGAGGAAGAACTGGAGAAGGTTCTGGATCCGTTCGCAATGACAAAGCCGGGCATTCCGGGTAAATAAGATGGGCTACAGAATCGAAAAGGATACTCTGGGTGAAGTCAGAGTACCCGATGACCACTGCTGGGGAGCCCAGACAGAACGCAGTTTTGAGAATTTCCGCATCGGAACGGAAACGATGCCGAAGGAGATCATTGAAGCCTTCGCGCTTCTGAAGCAGGCCTGTGCAGAAGCCAACCATGGTTTCGGCAGAATGGATGATGAGAAGTACCGGGCAATCGTAGAGACCTGTGACAGGATTCTTGCCGGAGAATTTCCGGATGAATTCCCGCTGAAGGTCTGGCAGACCGGATCAGGCACACAGTCCAACATGAACGTCAATGAAGTCATTGCGCATGTCGGCGGCCATGGTCTGCATCCCAACGATCACGTAAACATGTCCCAGAGCTCCAACGATACCTTCCCGAGCGCACTGCACATTGCCGGTGTACTGGTGCTGGTGAACAAGGTGCTGCCGGCGATTGAGCGCATGCGGCAGACTCTGCTGGTGCTGGAAGAGGAGAACAAGGATGTCCTGAAGAGCGGACGTACGCATCTGATGGATGCCGTACCGATCCGTTTCAGCCAGGAAATCAGCGGCTGGAGAGGCATGCTTGAGGAAAGCGCGGAGATGATCACCCTGTCGCTGAACAATCTCCACAAGCTGGCCATCGGCGGTACCGCCGTCGGTACGGGAATCAATGCACCGGCGGGATTCGACGAGGCTGTATGCACGTATCTGAGCACGAAGACCGGCGTCACATTCATACCGGATCCGAACAAGTTCCACGCATTGACATCCAAGGATGCCTGTGTGTTCGCGCACGGTGCGCTGAAGGGACTGGCGGCGGACCTGATGAAGATTGCCAACGATGTACGCTGGATGGCCAGCGGACCGCGGGACGGACTCGGAGAGATTACGATTCCCGCGAATGAACCGGGCAGTTCGATCATGCCGGGCAAGGTCAATCCTACGCAGTGCGAAGCCGTAACGATGGTAGCTGTCCAGGTCATGGGCAATGATACAGCCATCGGCATTGCGGCTTCCCAGGGCAACTTTGAACTGAATGTGTTCATGCCTGTCATTGCGTACAACTTCATCCAGTCGGCAGTTCTGCTGGCGGATGTGATGGATTCCTTCGTGGAGCACTGCCTGAAGGGGCTGAAGGCCAACAGGGCAAAGATGCGGGAGAACCTGGAGCGCTCCCTGATGTCGGTAACGGCCCTCAACCGTTCCATCGGCTATGAAAAGGCTGCAGCAGTAGCCAAGAAAGCATTCGCCGAAGACAAGTCCCTGAAGGAAGCAGTACTGGAGCTGGGCTATCTCAGCGAAGAGGAATTTGACCGTCTGATGGTATTCGAGAAGATGGTTTAGAAGAGGAGAGATGAATATGGATTACAATGAACTTGCACTGAAGATGCACAAGGAACACCGCGGCAAACTGGAAGTCCGTTCCAAGGTGGAAGTCAAGGATAGGGATTCCCTGAGCACGGCATATACACCGGGTGTTGCGGAGCCCTGCCGGAAGATTGCGGCAAACGAGGACGACGCCTATACCTATACAGCAAAGGGCAACTTTGTCGCTGTCGTAACCGATGGTACTGCAGTACTCGGTCTGGGAGACATCGGTCCGAAGGCAGCGATGCCGGTCATGGAAGGCAAGTCTGTTCTGTTCAAGGAATTCGCCAATGTTGACGCGTTCCCGATCTGCCTGGATACGAAGGATGTGGATGAGATCGTTGAGACGGTTGTCCGCATTGCGCCGACCTTCGG
>JAEEYJ010000033.1 GCA_016291725.1 Solobacterium sp. | reverse complement strand
TCGATCTCGTACGCCCGTACAGCCGCACAGCGCTGTGCCAGCTGCTCCGTCAGCGCACCGATGCCGGGACCGATTTCGATCACTGCACCGTCTCCCGCCACGCTTTCCGCAATCTTTGCGGCCGCGGAAGGATCCACAAGAAAATTCTGTCCATAGCCTTTCCGGGCATGGATCTGCCACTTTTCAACGATTTCCTTCGTTCTTGAAGGTGTCGCGATCGCTTTCACCATACAGAATCTCCTTGATCTGTTCCTTTGTAATCTGCGCAGCGTTCAGCCTTCTGCGCATGGTCTTTGCGTTGCCGTCCCCGAGATGCAGTTCTCTCCCGAGTACGGTTCTTTTCTGCTTGCTATCGGGCTGTCCGGAAAGACCCAGCATGTACATATCCTGTACGGTAATGGTTTCCGTGCTGCCGGAAAACGTGATCTGGTGCACCAGCGCTTCCTTGATCACTTCCCGGGAAGCGTGCTCCACACCGACCTTGTGCTCCGTACGTGCCTGCTTTTTGTCCATGAATACGTTCCGGCAGCCGGGCACTGCCTGGTTGATCCGTTCCCGGATCCGGTTGCCCGGTGAGTCCGGATCTGTCAGGATGATCACGCCCCGGGTCTGCTGAGCATGCCGGATGCGTTCCAGGACATCATCGCTCAGTGCCAGTCCCCCGGTAACGATCACATCGCACTCGAAGCACTGCTTCAGCAGAGCTTCATCGTGCCTGCCCTCTACCACAATCACTTCCCGGATCTTCATTCTTCCCCCAGAAACCGCTTGTAGTTCTGCAGAACAATCTCTGCCAGCGCTTCCTCCGTCATACCCCGGTATGACGCCAGTGCGCGCAGTATGTAAGGCAGATTGCCGGGTTCATTGCGCTGTCCGCGGAACGGTTCCGGCGTTACATACGGCGCATCCGTTTCCGTCAGCAGCCAGTTCAGGTCCATGTCCTCCACGACTTCCCGGGCATGCCGTACATTGAGCCATGTTGCCGGTCCGCCGTAGGAGATGTAGTATCCGAGCTTGATGAACTCCCGGCTCATTTCCAGGCTGCCGGGGAAGCTGTGCATCAATGCCCTTGCCGGATGGGCCTTCATGATGTTGTAGGTGTCCTGAATGGCTTTCCGGCTGTGGACCAGGATCGGTTTGTTCAGGGATACCGCTTTTTCAATGGAGTGGATGAACACTTCCTTCTGCAGCTCCTTGTGGTCCCTGTCCGTAATGTAGTCCAGTCCGATTTCACCGATGGCGGTAATTCGCGGGTCTTCGGCAATTTCGTCGAATTCCCTGACCATGGCATCATCCACTTCGTCAATCCGCTGCGGGTGGATCCCGTAGGC
The DNA here is from genome assembly GCA_016291725.1 of Solobacterium sp. Lineage (GTDB taxonomy): Bacteria > Bacillota_I > Bacilli_A > Erysipelotrichales > Erysipelotrichaceae > Bulleidia. The sequence continues at coordinate 2,437 of JAEEYJ010000033.1, read as the reverse complement.
AAGCTGGAAGCGGTACGGGTCCTTTTCCACAAAAGGCATGGCCCTGCGGGCTTCTTCCGCGTCCGTGGTAATGATCATCATACGTTCGACACCTGCATCCTGCGCACGCTGAAGGACGTCCCGGAAGTCCTCCTGGAACGCGCGTACGAACAGATGTACATGGCTGTCAATGTATCTCATGGCACTCACTTTCCCAGGCAGAAGCGGGAGAAGATTTCATCCAGCAGGACTTCCCTGCCGCCTTCTCCGGTGATTTCCTTCAGATCGTTCCAGGCGCTTTCCAGATCAATGGTCACCAGATCCGTCTCCATGCCGGCCTTCATTGCCTTTACGGCTTCCTGTACGGATGTGCGGGCACTGCGGGCCAGGGCGAGCTGGCGTTCATTGTTGAAGGTATCCTGCTCAGCCGCGTACAGTTCCTCGGCGTATTTTTCTGCAATGGCTCTGCGGAGATCGTCAATGTCACCCAGCAGAGCACTGACGGACAGGGCATCGGGAATCTCCCTGCGGTCCTTCTTGTTGTAGAGGATGATCCTGTCCTTGTGCGCCGTCATTTCCAGCAGGGCTTCGTCCTCCGCATCCAGACCGCGCTCTGCGTCCAGTACCAGCAGGACCAGCTGGGCACGCTCCAACGCTTTCAGGGAGCGTTCAATGCCCATTTCTTCGATCCGGTCGCCTGCTTCGTGGATTCCGGCGGTATCGATCAGGTTCAGCGTTACATTGCCGATGCGCACACTGCCTTCCACCAGATCCCTCGTTGTCCCGGCGATTTCTGTAACAATCGCTTTGTCCTCTTCGAGCAGTGCGTTCAGCAGTGAGGACTTGCCGACATTCGGCTTGCCCACAATGGCCGTATCAATGCCGGAGCGGATCAGGATGGACTGCTCCGCTGTATGTATCACTTCTTCGATCCGGGCCAGCCAGCGCTCTGCCATCGGCAGGATCTCTTCCGATGTCAGTTCCTGGATGTCTTCGTATTCCGGATAATCAATGTTCGCTTCGATCTGGGCCAGGATTCCTGTCAGATCTTCAATGAGCGGGTCCAGAATCTTCCGTACACTGCCCTGCAGACTGTGCAGTGCACTTCTCGCATTGATAGTGTCCCGGGCATTGATCAGATCATTGACAGCCTCTGCCTGGGCCAGATCCATCTTGCCGTTCAGGAATGCCCTCTCGGTGAATTCTCCGTTCCTGGCCATCCGTGCTCCGCTGCTCAGGCACAGACCGAGCACCCGGTTGGTCACAAACACACCGCCGTGGCACATGATCTCCACCATGTCCTCTCCGGTATAGGAGCGCGGTGCACGGTAAATGTTCACCAGTACTTCATCCACCGCTTCCTGGCCGTCCAGGATGCGGCCGTAGTGCACGGTATAGCCTTCCGCATCATCCAGCGGACGGTCGAAGACCTTCTGCAGCACATCCAGGCTCTCTTCCCCGCTGATGCGGATCATGGAGATGGCGCCTTTGCCGGGCGGCGTACCGATTGCGGCGATTGTATCTGTAAACATCAGTTGTCCTCCAAAGAATCATCCGGCACAACCACAAAGTCCCGGGAACGGAAATAGTCATTCCGGAAAACCATCGAACTGACCCGGAACATGGTCTGCACTTCATTGTTCATCCGGCTGACATACTCTTCGCCCGGATCTTCACCGTAAGGTACAAACTGCCCGTAGGACGCATAGTATTCACCGGTTTCGCTCAGCCAGCTGCCGTCGGTGAAGTACACGACCTTCTCCTTTTCATCAAAGTAGTCATTGCCTAGATACAGACGAGGGTCGTAGTCCAGATCGTACAGGTTCAGCACCGTCGGCAGAATATCGAAGGTACTGTTCACCCCGTCCAGCTTCTTCGCCCCCAGCGCCGGTGCATACAGCACGAACGGTGTACGGTCCATGTTCATGCCTTCCCGCTTATCGACTTCGGCAGTATAGTCGGCGATCGTGGAGAGCGGTGTATTCAGCGGATGATGGTCCGCAAAGAAGACAATGGCCGTATCCTCCAGGATCCCCTTCTCCTCCAGTGTATCCAGCAGAAGACGGAAGCCGCGGTCCAGCTCCATCGCCTTGGAGATATAGCGTTTGACATTGATCGGGTAGTCCGGGTGGAGGGCATTGATCTCATCTAGATATTTATTGCCCAGCGCACTGTCCGCATCATACGGGAAATGCATGCTCGAGGTCACATACAGGACCATGAACTGGTCTTCATCGATGTATTCGGGCATGGTCTTCTCGAACAGCTCATAGTCGCTCGGCCAGCCGAACAGCCTTGTATACTGCACATCATTGTAGTTCAGATAGATCTCACAGCCGGAATTCCCGTAGAGCGTCCGGCGCTCATAGAATTCATCCTTCCAGTTGTGGAAGGCAGCCGTTGCGTATCCTTGGTTTCTGAACAGGTTGAAGATTCCTTCGGAGAAATCATTGTTCCG
>JAEEYJ010000032.1 GCA_016291725.1 Solobacterium sp. | reverse complement strand
CTTCCATCACGAATTCCTTGACGGTCTGGTCCGTCGGATGATGGTGGTACCAGTGTACACCGGCATAGGTCGGGAAACCGAGAACGGAGGACTCAGCAGGAATACCGTTGCCGAAGTACTTGCCGACGGTCACGGTATTGCCGATCAGGACCAGTCCGTCAAAGGATACCCCGTAGGCCCTGTTCTCACCCATGGTGGACGCAATGCCAGCAGCGACAGCGGAACGGGTGCAGCCGTAGCTTTCACCGACCAGATATTTCGGGGAGAGGTTGCGGTGATACTTGCGGGTCCACTTCTCCACGAACTGCAGCAGTGCTTCGGCATCCTGTTCTATGCCCAGGAATTCCTTGCCTGCTTCCTCGTCGATCAGAACACCGTATCCGGTACCGACGGGATCGATCAGAACGATATCCGCAGCATCGAGCAGCCAGTCCGTATTGTCCACGGTCTCGTACGGACCGAAGGAGGTCGGACGGTCCGGATCCCCGTATTTCAGACGCTTCGGACCGAGGAATCCGGCATGTACATACATGCAGGAAGAGCCGGGACCGCCGTTGAATGCAAAGATGACCGGACGGTTGGCAGTATCCTTCACATCGCTCCGGAAATAGGAATAGGAGAAGATCGACGCGACCGGCTTTCCGTCCTTTCCGTAGAATACATTGTCTTCTGAAACCGTATGATACGGTATGACGGTTCCGTTGATCTTCGCCTCGCCCTTCGCTTCGAAGCGCGCAGGCTTGAAATCTTCAGGTTTGATACATTCAGTACGATACATAGTCTTTCTTCCTCCTGCTATGCGAACAGTTCCGTGAATACTTCACGGATCGTTTCTTCTTCTGCTTCCAGTGATCCCTGGATCATATCCGGCTTGCCGCCGCCTCTGCCGTTCAGCCTTGTGTTGATCTCTTTCGATACATCCCGCAGATTCCGGCTCTGGCTGATGACCATGTAGGAATACCGGTTCTCTGCCTGCTTCATCAGGACAGCCGCGGTACCCACGCCCTTCTCCGCAACCAGGGCACTGGCGTATTCCCTGGCAGCATTCGCCGAGATGCCTTCCTCGAACTCCAGTATGAACGGTGCACCGGGCATTACGTGCTCTGACTTTTCGATGAAGTACTTCCGGGCCAGCCGGGTCAGTGCACGCCCCTTCTCCTCATCGCTTTCCTTCAGCCGGACCACAGCGTCCGCTGCTTCATAGGGTTTGGCAGCGAACATCCGGTAGATCCGGGCGTTGATCTCGTTCTTGCGGATATAGTCGTTCAGTGCGCGCTTGCCGCACATCATCTCCGCGCGTACGCCTTCCCCGTTCTTCTGGGAAGCGATGATCTTGATCAGGCCGATCTCTCCGGTACGCATGACATGTGTGCCGCAGCACGCACAGATATCGCCGCCCGGCACTTCAATGATCCTGACCTTGCCGGACAGTTCCTTCTTGGAACGGAATTCCATGTGCTCCAGTTCTTCATCGGTGGGGAATGTTTCCTGCACCGGTACATTGCGCCAGATCAGTTCGTTGGCCTTCAGTTCCACTTCCGCCAGCTGTTCCGGTGTCAGGAACCCGTCAAAGTCCACCAGTACCGTATTGTCGCTCAGATGGAACCCTACGTTTTCATATCCGTACATCTGATGGATCAGACCGGAGACAATATGCTCTCCGGTATGGTTCTGCATATGGTCGAAGCGGCGTTCCCAGTCTACGATGCCATGCACGGTGATGCCCTCCTCCAGCGGAGCCGTAAGATGATGGATGATCCGGTCCTCTTTGTCCCGCTTTACATCCACGACCGGTATATCACCGAGCATGCCATGATCCGCCGGCTGTCCGCCGCCTTCCGGATAGAACGCTGTATCGGAAAGGATGACTTCGTAGTCTTTCTTTCCTTTGACGCAGGAGAGGACTTCCGCGTCGAATTCAGTCAGATACGGATCCTTGTAGAACAATTCATTCATTTCCATAGCTGAATACCTCTTGTATTTACTGTTCCATTATACACTTTTCATTTCTTTCATCATCTTTCTTCCTCATCGTACGGAAATGAACTGCATCCAATTGATTCCCTGCTTCTGCGATTGTATACTGCAGTCATAAAGCAAATGCTTTGACGAAGACAGTAGTCCTGCAGGGGAGGAAAACAGCAGCGAGTGCAGTACGGTGAAAGTGCACGTGAGTATTCCGCAGGATGAAGATCACTTCCGAGCAGTCGGCTGAAGCAGCAGTAAGCCGTACCGGATTCCCCGTTAGCGGAAAAACATATGCTGGTATGTTTAATCAGGTGGTCACAATGGTCGTAATGCCCTTGTCCTGTTTATTCAGGACAGGGGCTTTGTTTTATATCACACAGGTTTGCATGAAGAAATCAGGAGGAACATCTATGAAAACCGACGGACTGAACAAATGGATCAAGGAATGGTACGATCTCTACGAAGACGAACTGAAGACCATGATGCACGACATCTGGGCACACCCGGAAACGGGGCTCGACAACAAGTACGCTGCAGAGACAGCAGCCGCGTTTGCCAGGACACACGGCTTCCCTGACGCACTGCTGATGCGGGCGGGACAGGGCATCCAGCCCAGCGACAACCCCAACACAGTATTTGCCACGTACGGAAGCGGAAAGCCGGTCATCGCGATCGTCGGTGAACTGGATGCGCTGCCCCAGCTCGGCAACGAAGCCGTACCGGAGAGAGCCGCAATTGCCGGTCCGGGACATGGCTGCGGACACAACCTCATCGCCGGATCCTGCATGGGCGCTGCCTGCGCACTGCGCTACGCCATGGAGAAGGAAGGCATCCAGGGCACCCTGAAGCTCGTAGAAGCACCGGGTGAAGAAGTCGGCCGCGGCAAGAGCCTGCTGGCCTTTGACGGCATGTGGAAAGACTGCGATCTGTGCATCATGTGGCATCCGGGTACAGACGGCTTCAATGCGGAGCCGCAGCTCGGTCTGGTCATCATGGCTGCCAAGTTTGAATTCTTCGGCAAATCCGCTCACGCGGCAGGAGCACCGTGGAACGGAAGAAGTTCCCTGGACGCGGTACAGCTCATGAATATGGGTGTTGAGTTCCTGCGCGAGCACGTGCCTACCACGGACCGGATCCATTACCAGATCACGGACGGCGGCGGTGCGCCGAACATTGTACCGGACTACGCAGCCGTGAAATACTTCTGCCGCGG
>JAEEYJ010000031.1 GCA_016291725.1 Solobacterium sp. | reverse complement strand
GCGACAGGAGACTGTGGCCGAGCATACCGTCATTGGTGATCAGCAGCAGCCCTTCCGTGTCCTTGTCCAGCCTGCCTACCGGATACAGATTCAGATATGGTTCAGGAATCAGATCCATGACCGTCGGCACCTTGCCCTTATTGGCAGTGATGTATCCGGCCGGCTTGTTCAGCATGAACCAGACATACTGGGTGTAGACCAGTTCCCTGCCGTCCACAAGTACGCTGTCGGCTGCTTCGTCGATGATGGCTGCCGGATCATTCACAATGGACTCATTGACGCTTACCCTGCCGTTTCTGACCATCCGGCGGATTTCACTGCGTGTTCCGTATCCGCAGTCCCGCAGGTATTTGTCCAGCCTCATGATCTTCTGCGCAGCCTGCTGATATACGGATCAGCGATTTCCTTCAGGGACTTGCGGAAGATTCCCTGCGGTATCTTCAGCATATTCGCTGCCGCCAGATAGATGACCATACCGACAATGCCGTAGACACCCAGCTGAATCAGCGCTTTGAGACGGGATGCCTCGGTGATGGTAAAGCCCAGAATGCGCAGTATGGCAAATCCGCCGTTCATCGCCAGGCAGGCCGTCAGAATGCGCAGGAAATAGACACCGGTCTGCCGGTAGCTCACACCGAACTTGCTGCTGAGCTTGGCCAGATCCAGATAGATGATGGACAGCGAGCAGAAGATGCTCGATGTAATCGCACCGGTATATCCCGTGTATTTCATCATCGGATAGAATGTTGCGGCTTTGATCAGGAACCCGCAGCACAGATAGATGATGCTTTCCTTGCGCAGCTTCAGCGTCATCATCATGGAACTGCAGATCGGTGTGATCGTTGTCACCAGAGCCAGAACCGCCGCAACCTGCAGACAGATTTCACCGTAGTCCAGATTCGCCCCGCCGTACATGACGTAGTACACCGGGCGGGCAAGCACCAGCATAATGAAGCAGACCGGCATGCCGATGAACAATGTTGTTTCCAGGCATTCACGGACATTCCTGCGCAGCTGGGTGTAGTTCTTTGTTTCCAGGGCAATGGTCATATAGGGCACAATACCGGCGGAAAACCCCATACCCAGCACCTGCGGGATGGAGGTCAGCTTGTCGCACTGCAGCTGGATGATGCCGTACAGCAGCTTGGCATCCGCATAGGGCATACCGAGTTCTGTCGCTACATTGACAAAGTAGCGGGTATTGACGAGCTGCTGGGAGTTGCCCACGATCGAACCGATGAGGAACGGCAGTCCGAAGATCAGGATTTCCTTGAGCAGTTCGCTGCTCTCAACCGTTGATCTCTCCTGAGCCCGGGCAAGCCGGCGGTAATGGCCGATGTTCCGGCGGTCATAGCGGTCATAGAAGAAGATGGCTATCATAGCCCCGATCGATGTCGCAAGTACAGCCATGTATACGGCATAGATGCTTGCCATATGCAGGATGCGTACCGCAATGAAACCCAGTCCGAGCAGGGAAATCACCCTTCCCAGCTGTTCAATGACCTGGGAATCCGCGTATACACGCAGATCCTTCAGACCCTGATAGAAGCTCCGGTAGGAAGACAGCAGCGGAACCAGGAACAGCGCCATAGACAGGATCATGAATGATTTCTGCATGATCAGGATGTCCTGCGGCTCTGCCAGCGGACCGAGTGTCGAACGGGACAGAATGCCGGACAGCAGCGCAAACATAACGGCGAAGACAAAGCCGGATACGCAGAGAATGCCCTTGGAGATCTTGCGGGCGAGCATCACCGTCTTCCAGTCATTCCGGCTAGCGTACTTGGCAATGACCGCTGCTGCCGCAAAAGGAATGCCGGCGGAGCAGATCTGCAGCAGAATGCTGTAGTAGGAATACGGTGCAGAGTAGAACGCCATGTTCTCTTCTGTAGCCAGAGCGGTAAACGGCACCATATAAAAAAGTCCGATCGCCTTGGACAGGAAAACGCCTGCCGAACTCGTCAGCGATCCGACAATAAATGACTGTCTGGTTCTCTCCCTCTGCTGCTCCGTCATTCTGCTTCACCTGCATCGGCCCTGGTATAATCCAGCGGAAGCTCGAAATACTGCCGGTTGTAGACCGATCTGTTCCTGTCCGTCCACTCAATGACAAACCGGATGCTCTGCAGCGTACCGTCTGATTCTCCGCTGAGGACAATGCCTTTGTAGTAGTTCGCATCCTTGTTGGACTGATAGGGGATCATATGATAGACATCACTGCCGAAGATGCCCAGTGTCGGCATCATCTTCACAGCTTCTTCAAAAGGCACGGAATCCTCAACGACCAGAGCCTTGATGTTGTACATTGCGATCCGCGGCTGATCGATGACCACGTAGTAGTGATAGATGCCGCTGTTCATCTTCACCAGGTCCAGATCAATATCAAAGTACTGGGATGACTCATTGAAGTGCGTCGCGTCCAGCACGGACTGGTAGTATCCTTCATACGCTGTCATTGCGGCTGTCTGTTCGTTGTCCTTCTTCGCACAGCCGGTCAGCAGGAGCAATGACAAAAAAAGCGCTGTTATCTTCTTCATACGGAACAATTATAGCATCATGCAAATAAAAAGGGACAATCTTTCGATTATCCCCTGTCCTTGCAAAGATCCAGGAAGAAGCAACATTCTTCCCGGTTGGCTTCCTCTGCCTGCCTGAGGCGCAGATCACAGTGGAATACATGTGCCAGCGGCTGCTTTTCATCCGCATGGATCCGCAGCAGGAAAGGTACGTTCTTCTCTGCCAGTACGCCGGCGAGCACCAAGGCCTGCGGCTTCAGATAATCCTGTGCTGCACTCATGACGAAGACAGGCGGCCACTGGGCATTGATATGCAGGGTGACATCCATCAGGTCTTCTTCCCGTTCCGTATGTCCCGGGATGTATTCATCCATGAGCGTCAGATCGCTGCCCGGTGCGAACAATGCGTCTTTAGTATAGATTCCGCAGTTCAGTGCTGCACCGCGCAGACGGAATCCCTGCGGCACATGGAACGGGAAGGCAGACGCATAGACAGGATCACAGATGATTCCTGTATAGGAACCGGCAATCTGCCCTCCGGCAGAATCACCGACCAGGAACACCCGGTCTGTATCAAATCCATAGTCATCCGCATGGGCAATCATCCACTCCATGACCAGATTAAGGTCTTCCAGCGGTGACGGGAACGTATGCTCAGGCATCAGCCGGTACGTGAAGTTGATGACCGCAAAACCATATTTTACCAGGGACAGACAGTACCACTGATAGCGCTCCTTGTTGCCGTAGAACCAGCCGCCGCCGTGGACACTGATAATCACCGGCAGGAATCCTTCCTTTCCGCGCGGGCGATAGACATCCAGGACCTGGTGTACGGAATCATCTCCGTAGACCAGATCATCGTACCGTACCGCATCCTCCGGTGTTTTCTGTCCGCTGTCCCTGAGATCATCGGATTCTGTGAACTGCTTGATCAGTTTATCCGTCAGTTCCGACATTTCCGCCTCCTACATCTGGTACCCATGGATCATCTTGAAGCGCATGAACATCAGCCCGGATGGTTCATCGAAGAAGTCATCCACATGTTCGAAGCCGAGTGAGCGCACCAGCTTCAAGGAAGATGCATTCTCCGGGTGAACCCGGGCATGGAGTTCCTTGATGTGCAGGTAATCGAAGGCATAGACGATCACCCTTCTTGCGGCTTCGGATGCCAGGCCGTTGTGCCAGTACTCTTCCTTTAGATCGAAGCCGATCTCCCTTGCGGACTTCTTCTCTGCCATATGCAGTCCGCAGCATCCGATGAACTCCCCTGTCTCCTTGAGATACATAGGCCAGTACTGGATTCCGTTCTCGTTCTGGTTATCCATTTCATTGTAGATGCGCGCAATGATTTCTTCATCTGTGTAGAAACCCTTGGCGCAGAGATACTTCGCTACCTTCGGATTGGAAAACAGACTGAGTGCGTCATCCAGATCTTCGGGTGTCCAGGCAGAGAAGCCGATCCTGTCGGATTCAATAAAATACCGCCGCATACAGTACCTCCTTTCCTGTGCTGTGCTGATCAGTGTGCCAGATCGAAGTCAACCTGCTTCATGACTTCCGAGAAGCGGTCCGGATCTTCTGTGTCACTGAAAATGATCAGACTGTACGTTTTTTCCGGATAGAGAACGAGCAGGAACTGGCTGCCGGCATACATCAGGTCTGATTCATTCGTGCAGATTCCTTCCAGAATGTTCATTCCACGGTCTTCTGCATAGCGCAGGACGCGGTAGTGCTCCGTATCACCGACAATCTCCTGTGCAGCTGTGATCATCATGGTTGTATCCAGGAACATACCGGCACCGATGACCGCGTCATCGAAGAAGTACAGCTGCTGCTGTTCATCATCGAAGTAGAGCGATACACCGAGTGCTTCCGGAGAACGGATCCAGTATTCTGCACCATCATCAAACCAGATCTGCGTGGTATAGTCATCAAACTCAAAATCCGTCTCATCGCCGCCCGGCAGGACCGTCTCATCCATGAGATCATCCATGATGTCTTCCTGCGCTGCCGTTTCAAACTCCGCTGGATTGACTGCTGGAATCGTTGTGCTGTTGCGGTCCTTCAGGTCGAACGCAACCGTAATGTTGCCGGCCGTATTCTCAATCGTTATGGTTCCGCCGGATTCAATGCGGGAAATGTAGCCGTCCTGGCCGATCACAATGCGCATGTCTCCGAACTCAAGGCTCTTCAGCGCTTCTTCCAGGGATCCGAACGATTCTTCGTTTCCGTACTGGGCAACGATGTCCTTCATCAGACCAAGCAGCTTGTCCTTGTTCAGTTTGCCGGTGACGATGGTATTGCCCCCGTCCTTCTCCATTTTCAGATCATCCATGGCTGAGAGCAGATCCGTGAGGATCTTTTCCATATCCGGCCTGTTTTCCGGGTCCGTGATCTCCAGGTCGGATTTGTTCTTGGAACCGTTCGCATCCATATACATCACGCCGTCCACAATCCAAAGCTTCATTGCGGCGGATTCACCGAGCAGGGACATGGAAAACTCCATGTAGGACTCATCATCCGTTACCGTATCCAGATCATGCTTGTCTGACAGAATCCTGATATCCACAGGAATGTTCAGTTCAAACCCTTCGACGTTGACACCAATGCCCATTTCACCGTCCATGGTCAGGGACTGGGTATCTTTGTCCTTTTCATACGCCTGCTTAAGGACAGCTTCCGGGCTGTCTGCCTTGCACGCCGCAAGCGAAAGAGCCAGAAGCGCAGCCATTATCTTTTTCATGTTCGAGTTCTCCCTTTTCTTTATTAAACCATATTGAAACCTACAGACAAGTCCGTGGTGTGCTGCCTTTCATTATACTATTGCACAATAAAAAGGGATACTCTGTGTATCCCCTTCTGTATCCTTTCTACTCGCCGAATGTCAGCAGGAACCAGTTTCTCTTGCCCTTGCGGATGATGGAGAACTCGCCGTC
>JAEEYJ010000204.1 GCA_016291725.1 Solobacterium sp. | reverse complement strand
CGATCCGGAAGGAATCTGTGAAGTTCAAAACCATCATACTTCACCATGATGAGGGCGTGGATCTGATTCCCTCCAACATCAGTCTTTCGGAATATGAGCCTAGATTAGCCGGTGTATTCATGAGAGAAAAGATCCTGGCAAATGGAATTGAGGGCGTCAAAGGTGATTACGACTATTGGGAAATCTTGGAAGATCCCACAGGAATGGCGTATAGAACAATCTATCAAAAAAAGGATTATGTTTCCAAAGAAGAGTTTGAAGATGTTATAGAACAGTTAAAAACTCTTATGGTGGTCGAGAAAAAGTGATGAGTATCCCCACAAAAAACCTTTCCCCACACTGCCCCCAAATTTTCCCCAATCATCAGTGAAAATACGTGCGAAATCCGTGTGAGATCCGTGAAGTTACCCTTTTTTCAAGGTTCTGATCAGTGGCCATTTGTAAGGGATCCGTGCGGGATCCGTGAAAACTGTTTGTGTAGTCCCGACAATGAAGCAGAGGAACGAATAAACCGCATAAATAAGCCGTTTTTGAGAGTTCAAAGCAGAAACTTACCACAAACTTACCACAAATTATTTTGCCTGGAGAACTCCAGGCTTTTTCGATTGATATATACATTCTACTTCACTTTAACCAATCAATAGTCTGAAAACACAGAATAGAGCTGGATTGAAAAAGTGCCGGACAGCAATGGTCCGGTACTATTGTTTTTCAGAACCAGGCTGCCGGTGACCGGAACAACCGTTTCCAGTTCCTCCAGATTGTTCTGCAGAGGCAGTTGATCCGTCTCTTCTTTTGTTTGCGGCAGATGCGGGTCTGTCTTCTGTATAATAGGAATGTAGAGAAAGAGGATAATGTGAAGCTGTATCATACAAGCAACACCGAAATCCGGAAACCGGATATTCATCACGGGCGGAAGAACGCTGATTTCGGCCAGGGATTCTATCTATCGCCTGACGTGGATTTCACCTACCGCTGGGCAGGCAGGGATGCCGTAGTAAATGAATATGAACTGGTTGAGATCGGTCTGCTGATCCACAGATTCCAGCGGGATGAGGAATGGTTCAACTACATTTTCCATAACCGGAGGGTCGTGGACAGTCTGTCCGTGGATGTAATCATCGGGCCGATTGCCAACGATACCATCTTTGATACGCTCGGCATCATCAGCAGCGGATACCTGAAAACGGAAGACGCAATGAAACTGTTGATGATCGGGCCGGAATACACCCAGGTTGTCATTAAGACGGAAAAAGCTGCAGACCGGCTTCATTGGATCAGGTCGGAAAGGATAGCAGCACTGGATGCCGGACTGCGCGAAGCAGAACAGTCTGCGTATGCCATTGCCTTTGCACAGAAGATGCAGGAAATCTTCGGTGAGGAGAACGTATAACAATACATGAATACATTGATGCACAGGAGGAAGCGTATCTGGTCTGAAAGGTACAGCAGGCATCCTGCTGCAGAAGAACAAAGAATCCACAGCTGCCTGACTGTGGATTTTACTATGCGCAGCAGTATGCCGCAGTATCGGAAAATATGGTACGATGCCGGTAATGGAACAGAAGAAACCATCAAAGTCGGAATACATCAAGCAGTTCGAAAGAGATGAAAACGGCAGATACCGGTATACAGGACCTACTGTACAGCTGAGTGAAAGGTGGATCCAGGTGTCGCACAGAGCTTTCCTGATGCTGGCGGTGAGCCTGGTCCTGCAGATCATTGCCGGATGCCTTCCGGCAGAAGTGATGAAGAACACCTTCTACGTTATCTTTCCGTTCGGACTGGGAATCGGACTGACCGTGCTCAGTATCTATCATCTGTATGAAGTCTATGAACAGTTTCCTGCGGTACCGGAGTATATCTGGCTGAAGCACGGACAGTCAATCACAGACTGTCTGATCGCACAGTGCATCCTCTGTGCTGTCTGCGCTGCCGGCATTCTGGTCTACACTCTGTCCCACCTGCAGAACATCACAGTTGAATTACTGCCCGCATTGCTGGAAGCGGTGTCTGCCTTCCTGGCATGGAAAGCATACCGGGGGATCAAGGAACAGGAACAAGCCGCCAAAGTATAGCTGTCGTTCGGAAAACCCGGAAATATGTGACATTTTATACTGTTTTGTATATGGATTTCCACGAATGGTGATACAATAGACAACGTGCTGACGTTGTTTTTTTGTTCGTTAATTATATAGAACAGAAAACGAAGCCGGCCGACTATGGAGGAAAAGAAATGACATTTGATTCACGCATGGTGTCCAGGATCCTCGCCGGAACACTGGCAGCAGCGATGCTCGCCGGCTGCGGTGAAGGCGGAGAGACACCGACGGACGCAGAAGGCGAAACACCGCTTGTCTACGCGACCAATCACTTCAATGGCAAGTTCTCCCCGTTCTTCTCGGAGACAGCCTACGACACCGATGTCTACAGCATGACACAGATCAGCCTTCTGACATCCGATCGTCAGGGTGCGATTATCTACAACGGCATCGAAGGTGAGACCATCAACTACAACGGTACAGACTACACGTACTACGGACCGGCGGATCTGACGATCACCGAGAACGCAGACGGTACAGTAGACTACACCTTCAAGCTGAGGGATGACATTGTCTTCTCTGACGGTGAAAAGCTGACAGCGGACGACGTAATCTTCTCGATGTATGTTCTGTCCGATCCGACCTATGATGGCAGCTCTACATTCTTCGCACTGCCGATCGTCGGTATGGAAGAGTACAGAAGCGGTATGACCAGCCTGGCCAACCTGCTCATTGCTGCAGGCAAGGACAACACAGACTTCACACTGTGGGATGAAGAAACACAGACAAAGTTCTGGGAAGAGCTCGAACCCGCTGCTGACCAGTTCGTCCAGGAAATCTGCGATTATCTGATTGCTTTGGAGTACAACACTGAAGAGGATGACATCTCCTCAAAGATGGCCAACTGGGGATTCGAAGTACCGGAAGGCGCTACCAACTATGAAGTATTCATGATCATGCTGGATGCGTACGGAAACGATCTGGCAGGCATGACATCCACAGAAGCAGCTTCCTCTGCGTTCAGCGATCTGATGCCTACATTGGGCGAGTACGCAAAGGGTATCAAGACCGGTGACTCCGCTGCGAATATCGCCGGCATCACAAAGATTTCCGATACGGAAGTCAACGTCAAGCTGAGCGAAGTCGATGCAACAGCGATCTACCAGCTGGGTGTAACCATCGCTCCGATGCACTACTATGGTGAAGCGGACAAGTATGACTACGACAACAATATGTTCGGCTTTGACAAGGGTGATCTCTCCCATGTCAGATCCATGACAACAAAGCCGATGGGTGCCGGACCGTACAAGTTCCTCAAGTTCGAGAACGGTGTTGTATACTTCGAGGCCAACGATACCTACTTCAAGGGTGCTCCGAAGACAAAATACATCAACTTCATCGAGTCCAACGATCCGGAATTTGTTTCCGCTGTTGTGACAGGTACAGCTGATATCTCCATGCCTTCCTTCAGTGAAGACAAGGTCAAGGAAATCAAGGAAGCCAACACGGACAATGGCGAACTGACCGGCAGCACACTGACAACAGTCACCAATGATACACTGGGCTATGGCTACATCGGTATCGGTGCAGACCAGGTCAATGTCGGCGGTGTCCGTGACTCTGCAGAGTCCAAGAACCTGCGTAAGGCATTCGCTACCATCTTCTCTGTATACAGGAACGTAGCGATTGATTCCTACTACGGTGACCGTGCTTCCGTCATCAACTATCCGATTTCCAATACATCCTGGGCTGCTCCGCAGGCTACAGATCCGGACTATGCGATCGCTTTCTCCAAGAAGGCTGACGGCACAGAGATCTACACATCCGATATGACAGCGGATGATCGCTACGAGGCTGCCAAGGCAGCTGCCCTGGAATACTTCGCTGCAGCAGGCTGCACCATCGAGGACGGTAAGGTCGTCGCTGCACCGGCAGGCGTTCCTGTGAACAAAGAAGGCCAGATCGAGTATGAAGTCGGTATCGGTGGATCCGGTTCCGGCGACCATCCTTCCTTCATGATCCTGAAGCTTGCGAAGGACGCACTGGCTGAGATGAATGTCAACCTGATCGTTACAGACTACAGTGACTGGTCCGAAATGCAGAACAAGCAGAAGTCCCGTCAGATGCCGATGTGGTGCATGGCATGGCAGGCAACAGTGGATCCGGATATGTACCAGATCTACTACTCCGATGTTGCCAACGGCGGTGCGAATGCCGGCGGTTCCAACGCTTCCGCATATGCGATCCAGGATGCCGAGCTTGACCAGCTGATCCTGGCTGCCCGCAAGTCCCTGGACCAGAGCTACCGCAAGACACTGTACAAGGCTGCGCTGGACATCGTTGTCGACTGGGCGGTTGAAGTACCGGTCTACCAGAGACAGGACTGCACGATCTTCAGCACAGAGCGTGTCAACATTGATACAGTGACACCGGACATCACGACTTTCTACGGTTGGATGGCTGAAATCGAGAATATTGAACTGAACTGAGCGTTCCGTACAATTCTTGAGCAGAATGAAAAGAATGCGGAGGAACGTAAGAAACTCTGCATTCTTTTCTTTCCTGATTATCCTCAACTAATGAAAGCAGGTAATTCATATGCGCAAATATATTATTAAACGTTTGATTATCTCGGCCATCCTGCTGGTTTTCGTTGCATTTCTCATTTATGTGCTGATGCGGAGCCTGCCGACTTCCTACATTGAAAGCCTGGCTCTGCAGAAATCCATGCTCCCGAACTCAAAGAGCTATGAGGAATGGCTGGAACAATTGTCGGCTGCGTACGGTATGGACAAGGGAATCATCCCCGGATTCATTACCTGGACAGGCAACGCCCTGCGCGGCAATTTCGGAGACAGCTGGCATTATACAATTCCTGTAATTGATAAATTCAACGAAGTCATCTGGCTTTCCTTTATCGTTGGTCTGATCACCATGTTCCTGGAACTGATCATCTCGATCCCGCTGGGGATTCTGGCTGCCCGGAAACAGTATTCACGGACCGATTATGCAATATCAATCCTGGCACTGTCCGGAATATCGCTGCCGACCTTCTTTTTTGCATCGCTGATCAAACTGATCTTCTGCGTCAAGCTCGGATGGTTTGATCTGTACGGTCTGGTGGGGCGCAACCATGCCCAACTGAGCGCCGGCGCGCAGTTCTGGGATAAGGCAAACCACCTGGTTCTGCCGATCATCACTCTGACGGTTGTATCGATCGGAGGACTGATGCGCTACACCCGTACCAATATGCTGGAAGTACTGAACGCGGACTATATCCGTACAGCCCGCGCCAAGGGGCTGAGCGAGAAGAAAGTCATCTACAAGCATGCGTTCCGCAATACACTGATTCCGCTGGTTACCATTGTCGGTGGATCCCTGCCGGGACTCTTTTCCGGTGCGCTGCTGACGGAGACCCTGTTCCAGATCCCCGGAATCGGCTATACCAGCTACCAGGCGATGATTGCCGGTGATATTCCTTTTTCCATGTTCTACCTTGTGTTCCTGGCAGTACTCACACTGCTGGGCAACCTGATTACGGATATTCTGTACGCCGTGGTTGATCCGCGTGTACGCATTGCGTAGAAAGGAGCAGACATGACTGAAGAGAATAAAAATACAGAACAGCAGTATTCGCTGAACGATGACCGCCGTGTCAAGGTCCTTTCTCCCGGTACGCTGGTTCGCAGACGTTTCCTGCGCAACCGGATCGCAGTATTCGGTCTGGCAGTCCTGATCCTGATGTTCCTGTTCTCCTTTGTCGGCGGAGCCGTTTCCCCGTACAAGGAAGACCAGCTGTTCTACCGTACGGACATGCATTCCAAACAGTTTGCGGCTGTTGTGGAGAACAAGGAATACCAGTACACTGCCAATGATTCCCGCTTCACCAGCATCCTGCACGCACAGCTGTTCCTGGCCATCTCCAACAATGCTGAGGAATTCACGTACCAGGGCAATACCTATCAGGTGGAAAAAGCAGGGGAAGACTTCTACGTTTGCCGCTTGAACGGTGAAGAACTGGGATTTGCAGCCAAGGAGATCATCAGCTCCACAAAGGAAGGAAACGCACTCCCTTACGAACAGCTGACAGCTCTGCTGCGGGCGTATACCAACAATGAAGACACCTATGAACTGGATGGTACTGTCTATACAATCGATGAAGAAGGCGGTGTGTTTGCGGACGGCAATGACTATGCCTACATCAGCCGCTATATTGTCCGGCCGCTGATGGCGGATGTATTCCTGTCCAGAGCCTTCAAGGAAGAACTGGTGGAATCCATTCTGAACAAGGAAGAAGCCTTCCTGTTCACCGGTGAAGACGGCGAAGAGTACGAATATGAGATCCAGTACGATCCGCGTACCAATTCCTGGTCCATCAACCAGGAGAAGGAAACCAAGGTCTTCGACAGCTATTCCGCGCCTTCCAGGGAACACTGGCTCGGTACGGACAAGAACGGTATGGATATGCTGACACGTCTGATGTACGGCGGCAGAGTATCCCTGACCATCGGCTTCATCGTTGAACTGATCGCGACCATCCTCGGTATGGTTCTCGGCGGCATTGCCGGCTATTTCGGCAAATGGGTCGATATGCTGATCATGCGTATCGTTGATATCTTCTACTGTGTTCCTTCGACACCGTTGATCATTATTCTGGGTGCGGCAATGGATAACATGCATGTTGATCCGCAGATCCGTATGGTCTATCTGATGATGATCCTGGGCTTCCTGGGCTGGCCGGGCATTGCCCACATGGTCAGAGGACAGATCCTG
>JAEEYJ010000203.1 GCA_016291725.1 Solobacterium sp. | reverse complement strand
GATGATGGTCATTGTCCCGGGCAGTTCCTGCAGATCCAGAGCTGCCGTACTGTTCATCACAAACGGCAGATCGTAGCCGGGCACCGGCAGCTTTGCAGGCGAAGAGCCTGTCGCAATGATTGCGTCATCAAACGCAATGATCTGTTTGCCCTCTGCAGTGGTTACTTCAACTTCTTTATCATTGAGGAAGGAAGCAGTTCCTTTGATCACTGTCACGCTGTTCTTGTTCATCAGATAGCCTACACCGGTGACCAGTCTGTTGACGGTATTGTTCTTGTGGTCCAGCAGTTTCTGCATATCCACGGAAGGTGTACCCGAAAGAATGCCGAATTCCTCTGAACGCAGAATGGTCTGGTAGACTTCCGAGCTCTTCACAAGCGCTTTTGTAGGAATGCAGCCGACATTCAGGCAGGTACCGCCCAGGCTGCCCTTTTCCACAAGAGTCACTTTTTTACCGCGCTTTGCCGCATAGATTGCCGCAACATAGCCGCCCGGACCGCCGCCGATGATCAGTACCTCGGCATGTGTACGGATTTCCTTTGGCGATGTCTCACCATCCAGCGCAATAACAGCGATTACATCATCCTTCCTGACTTCGCCGCCTTCCACAACATTCAGCTCACGGATGGTGCCCGCTTTCATTGTCTTGTAGAAACGGTTGCCTTTATCCAGTTCCACCGTAGCGATGACAGTCTTGCGTTCAACATGATCACCGGCTTTGACATTGACCTTGCCGACCTTGCCGTCTTCCGCCGCAACAATGGTCAGCAGTTCGGCATCTGCCGCAGGAGCTTCTGCCGGAGTGACTACAGCCAGTACCTGGCTGCGCTTGGTATACTTGCCCTCTTCGCAGCCGATCTCCTTGACGATGCCGTCAATCTCGCTCTTGTAGTCATGGTTCTCCTTTTCCACTTCCAGCGTTACCAGGACATCGCCCGCTCTGACGTAATCGCCTTTCTTTACAAGAATCTTCCCGACCTTGCCTACTTCCGGCGTCTTCAGTTCAAAATCCTGCACTGTCTCCGGCTCTACGACGGCCAGCACCTGCGAGCGCTTGGTATACTTGCCTTCTTCACAGCCGATCCTGGTGACAATCCCATCAATTTCACTCTTGTAGTCGTGGTTTTCCTTCTCCACTTCCAGAGTTACCAGTACATCACCCGCTTTGACACGGTCGCCTTCCTTGACAAGAATCTTTCCGACCTTGCCGACTTCCGGTGTTTTAAGCTCAAATGCACCGGCTTCTTCCGGCTCCACTGCCGCAAGAAGCTGGTTGCGCTTGGTATACTTTCCTTCTTCGCAGCCGATTTCCTTGACGACGCCGTCAATCTCGCTCTTGTAGTCGTGGTTTTCCTTCTCCACTTCCAGCGTCACCAGGACATCGCCTGCTTTTACATGATCTCCCGGCTTTACCAGGATCTTTCCTACTTTTCCTACTTCCGGTGTTCTGCATTCGAATCTTTCCATAACAACCTCCGTTATACTGCGACTTTATTGTAACATGTATCATTCTGCTTCATTGTGAGCAAGTCACAATTATGCGGCAGCAGTGGATGTTTTTGAACTGTACAGAAGGATTTGCTATGATGGGATGGAAAGGAGACTGATTCTTATGGATTATGTCGTAAAAGTCGCTGATTTCAAGGACATGGAGGAAGCCGTCGCTGTTGAAAAGGCAGCTATGGGTGACTATGTCTATGTACAGACAGCATGGAACTACTACTGGAATACGAAAGGCGCTTTCCTCTGCGCGTATGAAGAAGGAAAGATGGTCGGCATTGCTCACCTGGCAGTCCTTCCGGACGGTGCAGGCTGGTTCGAAGCGCTTCGTGTTCATCCGGAGCATCAGAACAAAGGCGTTGGCAAAGCGCTGTACAGGAAAGCGCTGGAGCTCATTGAAAGCGATGTGCACTGCACATCCCTGAGCATGTACACCGGTCCGACCAATCTCAGAAGCGCCGGTCTGGCAGCCCTCTACGGCCTCACAACGGTGTATGAGCACAAAGAGTACAACTACAAGGTAGACGGCCCGAAGGACACACACGGCTTTGTATACGCAGACTGGGAAGAAGCAGAGAAGCTTGCCCTGCCGCTGGCAGAAGAATACGGGAACTTTGTATCCGTCAACAGAACCTGGTACCGGATCAACACACCGAATATACGTATGCTCGCAGACAAGGAATTCTTCTATACCGACGGAAAAGGCAGTTTCGTCTGCGTGGGCACCCGCTTCCAGCACGGCAAGAAGCTCTTTGTCGGCATGCTTGGCGGAGATTACCGCAAAGGCCTGGACTTCGCAGTCAACCTGGCAGCTGCTATGAACATTCCTACCGTGACCTGCACATTCACAGCTGTCAACACAAAGCTGGAAGATGCGCTCAAGGACTACGGATTCACATTTGCGGCTGACCTGATCACTAAGGAAAGAGTCTTTTGATGGAAACCTTCAATACAGATATCTTTGATCAGTTCAACCGTACCTGGGGACTGCTGTGCGCAGGCACCGAAGAAGATCATAACGCCATGACCATCTCCTGGGGTGCTCTGGGCACACTCTGGGGCCGTCCTGCCGCTACGGTCTATGTACGCCCTTCCCGGCTGACCTACGATTACATGGAGAACAATGACTTCTTTACCATCGGGTTCTTCGACGACTACTACAAACAGGTTCTCGGCGAAATCTACGGTACACTGTCCGGGCGTGATGCGGATAAGGACGGAATGGGCGGACTGACACCGGTTGCTTCGGAATACGGTGTGTACTACAAGGAAGCTACGGTAACGCTTGTCTGCCGGAAGATGTTCTCCCAAGCGATGGACAAAGCCGAAATGGCGGACTTTGCCAGGGACTTCTACAAAGATGCAGCTCCGCACAAGATGTATATCGGCGAGGTCATTGATATCATCCGCTGAGAGGACAACTCACATGAAAAGATCTCCTTCCTGATGGAAGGAGATTTTTACCTGAACAGTATACAGCGCGCTGGTGCTGTCAGTCTTTGTCATCCAGCATGAACTGTGCGCATCCCGCATCATAGATACGGATGGTGCTGCCGAATACTTCAGCTTTTGTATAAGGAACTTTTCCTTCCATTACATCAGCCGAAGCATCATACAGAGCGTCTATCAGCTCCGGTGAAACAGGACAGGTACCATGGCATGGCCATACGGTATCGAATTCTCCGCGGTACGCATCCAGTTTCTTCAGACTCAGCCGGTAGGCATGCATCTCACGCTGTACGCCGAACATGAAGATCCTGCCGTCCTGGATGGGATCACCGGCAAACAGCATACGGTACTTTCTGTCCAGTACAGCTATACTGCCGGGTGTGTGGCCGGGGATATGGATGATCTCCAGTTCTCTGTCTCCCAGATCCATCTTCTGGCTATCCCAAACCGGACGTACCGTTCCGGTGTTCTTCTGCGTATTGTACAGATTGGAGAGTTCCGCCGGATGCATATAGAACCATTCGAATTCATGGTTGCTGCCGAGATGATCCCTGTCCGCATGTGTATTCATCAACACCAGCGGCAGATCCGTCAGTTCCTGTGCCAGTTCCCTGGCGTTGTGCGTCTCCATGCCGCTGTCCAGCAGCACAGCTTCCTTGTTTCCTGCGATCAGAAAGAAGCGTACGCCTCCTTCATCGAATTCCCAGGTCTGTTCGTTGATCTTTCTGATTGTACAAGTCATATTCTTCCCAGGTCCTTTATACGTTTATAATATAATCAAACATCAGGAGGCAGACTATGAAATTCTTTATCGACACAGCAAATATTGATGAAATCCGGGAAGTCAACGAGATGGGCATCCTTGCCGGAGTAACAACCAACCCTTCCCTGATTGCCAAGGAAGGACGTGATTTCAATGAAGTCATCAAGGAGATTGCGGATATTGTGGACGGTGCGATCTCCGGTGAAGTCAAGGCTACGACGGTGGACGCGGAAGGCATGATCCGTGAAGGACGTGAAATCGCTGCCATCCATCCGAACATGGTCGTCAAGATTCCGATGACCGGAGAAGGCCTGAAAGCGATCAAAGTGCTTTCCTCGGAAGGAATCAGGACCAACTGTACATTGATCTTTACAGCAAACCAGGCACTGCTTGCGGCCAGAGCCGGCGCAACATACGTATCTCCGTTCCTCGGCAGGCTGGATGATATCAACACACGCGGCACTGATCTGATTGCGGAGATTGCCGGGATCTTCAATGTTGCCGGGGATATCAAGACGCAGATCATCGCCGCAAGCGTACGCAATCCCATCCATGTGACAGACTGTGCACTGGCCGGCGCCCACATCGCGACTGTACCGTACAAAGTGATCATGCAGATGCTGAAGCACCCGCTTACAGATGCCGGCATCGAGAAGTTCAAAGCAGATTACATCGCTGTATTCGGTGAATGAAAAACAGGGAGCCTAAGCTCCCTTTTCTGTTACAGTTCAAGACCCAGCTCTTCAGGCAGAAACCGAGGACAGACGTTTTCCTTTGTTGCAATGACCGAAGCAGCCAGTCTGGTGCCGATTTCACAGGATTCCTGCAGCGTCTTGCCATAGGTAAGCCCGATTGCCGTCCCGGCAAAGAATGCATCTCCTGCGCCTGTTGTATCGATCACATCGGTCTTCTGTGCAGGTACAATGCCGCTCTCTCCATCCAGCTCTGCATAGACCGCACCGCGCTCACCCATGGTGATGACCAGCCGGCGGATCTGGGCCTGCTTTACTTTCTCAGCCGCAATCCAGGCCATTTCCTCTTCACTGAGCCCTTCCATTTCCTGGGAGAAGAAGATCCCCGCTTCCTGTTCATTGCATACAAGACAGCCGGTTTTCTTGATCAGATCCCTGCGCTCCACAGCAATCGACATATTGGATACCACAGCATAGATTTCCTTGTTGTATTTTTCGCCGAGCTCAAACAGCAGCTTGATGATATCAGGCTCCATATCGATTTCCAGAACAATGCTGTCACAGGCAGAAACAATCTCATCTCCATGCTGTTCCAGAACTCCTTTGATGGCACTGAGATCCGGACGCTTGGAAATGGAAGCGACGACATAGTTTGTATTATCGAAGATTGCCAGCCATGTACCCAGACCATCCTCTTCCCTGGCAATGTAGGCTGTATTCACTTTATGCCTGTTCAGCTTATCGATTACATCAGCGCTGATGCCATCATTGCCTACCACAGAAAGAAATGTAGGACGCAGCTCGACATTGGCAATGTCCTCGACAACGTTCCTGCTTACGCCTCCGTGCACCTGTACAACGCGTCCGACATTCCTGCCTCCCGGTATATACTGGCTCAGAGGATACCCCTTCACGTCAACGAATACTGCCCCGACAACCAAGATTCCCATACCTGTTCTCCTGTTCTATTCTGTAGGATCTTCCGCTATAAAAATATCATTGTTGCTGTGAAAGTGGAACAGCAGGTCAATAAAGCCCTTGTTGTAGGCAACAAATGTACCTTCATCGATCATCCTCAGGATTTCTTCCCTTCCTGCCCACTTCACCCGGTATACTTCTTCTTCCTGAAGATGCAGTCCTGCTGGATCTACATCCTTCTGTACCAGATAGATGACATTGATGCCTTCATCAAAGCGCAGGCACAGGGACGGCAGAACACCGTCCAGAGACAGTTCGAGTCCGAGCTCTTCCCTGGTTTCCCGCTCCGCGCCTTCCTGTATGGTTTCCCCGCTGACTACAGATCCGCCGGCACTGACATCCCACATGCCGGACCAGCCTTTCTTGAACGGCTGCCGCTGCTGTATGAGCATCTCTCCTTTGCTGCTGAAGACTATGACATGGATGATATAGCGGTAGTATCCATCGGGGATCCTGGTACCGCGGTTCATTGTCTTCCCTGCTTTGCGGCCATCAAGTGTATATAGATCGAACGTTTCCATGTATCGTTCCCCTTCTATGTATATGCATTAATGATACCGTATTTGAGGCTTATGAAGGCAGAGAATCGAACACAGCATGCAGAAAAAAAAGATGCGGTTTGCGAAGAACCGCATCTTTCTACAGACTGATATCTATACCTTTATCCCTGAGCTTTCTTCTGAGCTCACGGGCATCGTTGTGGAACACAATGGTATCTATTCCGCAGCGCGTAGCTGCTTCTGCATTGATGGTATTGTCGTCTATGAACAGGCATTCCTCTTTCCTGAGGCTGAATCTTTCTACTGCTGTTTCGTAGAACTCCGGCTCCGGCTTCAGCAGGCCGTAGTCTGCGGAAAGGAATACACGATCCCTTGGAAAGTACACGGCGATCGGAAAGGTCTGCCAGTATGCTCTGTGCCTTGGTCCGGCATTGGTGAACAAATACAGTTCATAGCCGTTTTCAGCCAGTTCTGCAGCGATCTCCTGCATTCCTGCAATCTGGTCCTCCGGTCTGTTCCATGCTGTTGCCAGAGGCTCCAGATACCCTCTCAGATGTTCAGGAACACGCCGGGCTGCCCGCTCAGCTGTCTCCCTTTCGTCCAGAGTACCCCGGTCGCACATGACCCACTCTACTTCCTGGAACAGCTCACGGTAGATTGTTTCGGCATCCTCACCGGTCAGACCCAACCGTTCAATGAACAAGTGCGGCTGGAACTTAATGAGGACATTGCCCATATCAAACAGAATGCAGCGGATCATCCTTCCACCGCTTCCTGTTTCCGGCTGAACAGATGCGTCACTTTGTACATGAACTGCTTTCTGCGTTTCTTTGCCATCAGCCGCTCACTCAGATCACGAGCACCGACACCGTATACCAGATACAGGATGATTCCGGATACGATCATGATGAATACAGTGGAAGCACATCTTCTGCCGGATGCATTGATGTTGTATCCGTACAGGCCTTCCTCACGGCACATGGACTGGATGACCATAGCGTAGGAAGTGCCGTAGGTGGACGCAAATGTAGCGGACATATCATATTCCGTGAACAATGAGTTGAAATTCAGTGCGAATACAGCCAGTACACTCGGCAGGATAATGGGCAGCTTGACCCTCAGGAAGGTATAGAGCCCGCCGGCACCGAGGTTTTTGGCAGCGTCCTCCAGCTCCTCATCAATGGAGTAGAATGACGCCTTCACCATACGCAGAGAGAAAGGCAGCTTGGTCACCGTGTACGCCATAATCAGCAGCAATCGTACATTCTGGGCAAAATACAGGTTCTGGTTGCCTACATACCATACATTGTTGGAATTGAAGAAGGTACGGTAGGAATAGCAGATCAGGATTGTCGGCAGCAGCCACGGGAACAGCAGTGCGTACTCCAGAACAACACCGCTCTTTTTGTTCTTCTTGTTGAAGATATAGTTGCAGGCAATGACGACGATCACACAGGCCAGTGCCGCAGCGATTGCGGACAGCAGGAAACTCAGCTTGATGCCGCCCAGTGTCGCTTCATTGGAGAACACACCGGAAATGGAGCCTTCCCTGGTCTTGTATGTTCCTCGGGAAGTCAGGTAGGAATAGTCCTGTTTACCGAAATAGTTCACCAGTGTCCACTGGGAAAGATCCAGCTTGCGCATACGTACTGCAGCATAGGTCTGGAACGAGAATACGATGATCATCACGACAGGCGTCATGTAGATGATGAACAGTACATAGGCGTATATATGCGCAAGGATATTTGCGATGGGATTGTTGATCTTCTGCTTCTGCAGCTTGGCCTTGGTTTTGCTGACAGAGAGATAGTGTCCTTTCCGCTCATAGGAGGACAGTATGGTCAGCAGGATAATCGTAAACATCGCAAGGATGATCGACAGCAGTGCTGCCCTGGCCTGCGGGAACGCTTCATCCGCGGTGGATGATCCGGCAAGACGGACAATTTCCGGGTTGATGGAATCATAGCCAAGCAGTGTCGGTGCAGACATCGCACAGAGTCCGGTAATGAATGTCATGACGGTCAGGGAGAACAGTGTGGGGATCAGCGTAGGCAGTACGACTTTCCACAGTACCTTGAACGGGTTGGCACCCATATTGCGGGCTGCTTCTACGGTGTTGTAGTCAATTCCTCTGATCGCATTGCGCAGGAACAGCATATGGTTGCTGGTACACGCAAAGGTCATCGTGAACAGTACAGCGTTGTAGCCGGAGAACCAGTTCGTCTTCATATCCGGGAAGGTTTCCGCCAGCATCTTGGTGATGATGCCGTCCCCCGCATACAGGAACATGTATCCGGTAACCAGCGCTACACCGGAATAGATCATTGTCGTCATGTAGCCAAGGCGCAGGATCTTCGCTCCTTTGATATCGAAGTATTCCGTCAGCAGAACAATGGAGATCCCGACGATATTGACGGTAATGACGAGTGCCACGGCAAGCTTCAGGGAGTTCCATACATAGGACTTCATATTGCCTGCAAGGAAGAACCTGATGACCGCAAAAGCATCCCTCTGCCCTGCTGCATTCGTTGTATTGAAGATGCTGGTCAGTGTGTTCAGGCACGGCATCAGCATGAATCCGAAGAACAGATAGGCAAACAGGCACAGGCCTACCATCCGGAACAGATAATCCGGTGTCAGAATTCCGGCCTTACTGTTCTTCATGATGCGTCCTCACAGGATATGCCATGATATCGCGCGGATCGATCACAACATTGACTTCCTGTCCTTCTTCATAGATCCGGATACCGTCGTTCTTTTCAATCACCTTGATCTCCTGGTCAAGGCACTGGATGTAATACTTGATGTACAGTCCATAATACTCACGCATGGTAACTGTTCCCGGTACCGCAATCTGTCCTTCCGTGGGCTCTACATTGACATGCAGACGCTCAAGGCGGACATAGTTGTGCTTTTCTTCATCCACATCTGCACCGGCTTCCTTCAGCTTCGCAACAAAACCCTCTTTCAGGCGGTTGATATCGCCGA
Organism: Solobacterium sp.; assembly: GCA_016291725.1. Classification (GTDB taxonomy): domain Bacteria; phylum Bacillota_I; class Bacilli_A; order Erysipelotrichales; family Erysipelotrichaceae; genus Bulleidia. The sequence continues at coordinate 14,221 of JAEEYJ010000203.1, read as the reverse complement.
TGAAGTTGCAGACAAATTCCGTTTTCGAATAATTGTAGACCTCGTTCGGTGTGCCGATCTGTTCGATGTATCCTCTGTTGAATACAGCAATCCTGTCGGACAGCGTCAGCGCTTCTTCCTGGTCATGCGTGACATAGATCGTTGTAATGCCGAAGTCCTTCTGCATCTTCTTCAGCTCATTGCGCAGCTGTACACGCAGCTTGGCATCGAGGTTGGACAGCGGTTCATCCATACAGATAATGGCCGGATTTGTCACCAGTGCACGGGCAATCGCAACACGCTGCTGCTGTCCGCCGGAGAGTTCACTGACCGCTTTGAACAGCTGTGCATCGTTGAGATCCACTTTTGCGGCAATCTCTCTGACCCTGCGGTCGATCTCATCCCTTTTCTCTTTTTTGATCTTCAGGCCGAACGCGATATTGTCATAGACCGTCATGGTAGGAAACAGGGCATAGCTCTGGAATACAATGCCGATGTTCCGGTTTTCGATCGGTACATGTGTAATATCCCTGTCCTTGACGACAACCGTGCCTTCCGCGGGTTCAATGAATCCGGTGATGGTACGCAGCGTTGTCGTCTTTCCGCAGCCGGAAGGACCAAGAAAGGTAAAGAACTCCCCTTCCTTTACATGAACATTGATATCATGCAGCGCAGTGAAATCCCCGAACTTCACAACAATGTTATTCAGATGAATCATAAACATAATCCTCCCTCTGTACGTTGATCGGTAAAGGGCGGGCCGATTCAGCGACCCGCCCCCTATTCATTCTTTATCAGCCGATGACAGCGGTCATTCAGCCTTCTGCGTCAGTGTAGCCCAGTCCAGAGTATCCCAGTCAGGTTCCGGCTTTGCATCAGCCTGATCAGCCCAGTAGAATCCCAGGTTTGTCATAATGTTTGTCCATTCAGCACTATGTGCCGCAACATATGCCGCATAGGTCATATCTGTTCCGGCGACCGTGGACAGCGCAAAGTTCGGAAGTGTATAGATTTCCGGAATAGCGTCGCCGTAAACGATCTTGGCAGCTTCCTTGTTGCAAGGGAAGGAATCGAATTCCTCAGCCCAGGCAGCCTGTACTTCCGCACTGCCGAACCATTCGCAGAATGCCTTTACAGCCTCTGTTTCTTCCTCGGTTCTGCCTTCCTTGTCAAGAATGCCGATGTACTCTGCAATGTAGTAGGTACCGTCCTTGATGTCTACCAGACCCCAGTTCTCAGGCTCCAGCGCACCGACCAGCGGATGTTCGGAACCGTCTGCAGCAGCGTCGATCTGACCGTACAGAGCGGAAGAATAGAACTCGGATACAGCGACTTCACCTTTGTTCAGCGGAACAAAGCCGTACTTGTAGTCATCACCGCCGGAAACGCCCTCTGCGCAGAACTTCCACAGTGTCTTCCATCCGTCAACGGAGATGCCGCCTGCCGGAGAAGCCGGATCAGTGAATGCATACAGGATAGCGGAGTTGATGTTGGCGTTGGTTGTGCCGCCGATCTTGTTCTGACGGTACCACTTGTAGCCGCAGTCAACAACGTCAGCCCAGTGATCGAAGTGCAGTTCTTCACCGTTCGTGCCGAACTCATCGGTACGGTAAAGCATCAGTACGTTCTGGATAACAATACCGTAAGCCAGTCCGTCATACTTGTACTCGCCGATTTCGCCTGCCCAGGCCGGTGTCCACGGGAGCAGCTTCAGGTTCTCGTATGTGCCGTCAACGATCTGTCCCCAGCGGGTCTCGTTCAGTCCGAAGATCAGGTCTCCATCCTTCTTCTCGTTGGCAGCCTGTACAGCAGCTGTATCACCGGAAATAACTGAGTTGTCATCAATACTGATGGTGAATCCAGCTTCCGCCGCTTCATTGATCAGCCAGGTCGTACGCTCTGTAGAGTTCGAGTTGGAATAGATCCGGATGGTGTAGTCGGAATAATCCTTTCCTTCCGGTTCTGCTTCGCCGCTGCCGCCGTCATCCGTCTTGCCGCCGCATGCTGCAAGCGTGACTGCCAGCGTCAAAGCCAAAAGCTTCTTCAAAGATTTCATGATGATTTCTTTCCCTTCTAACCCGTTTGACGGGTTTGTTGATAGTTATATTCTATCACTTGTGCACAGAATCTCAATGCAGAATCGTAAACGTTTTCACGCTGCTCAGTGTTCTTCCTTAAACACGGCAATGCTGTATGCCGGCAGCACTACGGTTCCGTTCTCATAGCGGATGTTCTCTTCCGTGGTGTTGAGGACAGCAGCCATCACGAGCGGTTCTCCGAGCACACTCAGATCCACCGACTGCTCTTCTGCTGTCACGTTCATTGCGACCAGTACAGGATCCATCCCCTCCTTCCAGCGGATGAATACTGCAGCGTTTGTGTTGTCAATGCCGTCCACAGAGGCTGTTCTGCCTCTGGCAATCACCGGGAAACTGTTCCTTACATGGATGACTTCCTTGAACCAGTGGTACAGAGACAGTGGATCATCCATCTGTTCATCCAACGGCGCAAACTTCATCTTCACATCATCCGCTCCGTCAGGCGGTGTACAGAGTTCAGCCTGATCATCGCTCCAGAGCATCGGCATCCGTTTGTTCTCATCCTTGCCGGAGCCTTTCATACCGATCTCTTCCCCGTAATACACGAAGCTATCGCCGGTCATGAACAGGCTCAGTGCATAGGCCATCTTCGTCTGCGGTCCTTCATCCAGAGCATAGAAGCCTGCGCTCCTGGCTGTATCATGATTGGTATAGAACGGAGCGTCGATATAATCCGGATTCGCTGCACGGTACAGTTCTTCCGACGAAATCATCGCCGAGACGAAGTCCTTGCCTGTCAGCGTTCCGTTCATGACACTGCGGATCAGACCGCCGTTGTCTGCAAACGGGAAATTGAACAAAGAGTCCACACCGCTTTCATACAGCTTTGCTATATTGCTCCTGTCGGTCCAGGCTTCCGCAACAATGTAGCAGTCCGGATCCAGAGAACGGCATGTACTGCACATGAATTCCAGGAAGTCCGTGTTGGCATCCGGATTGCCGGTATAGTAGGAAGTTACCGCATCGAGGCGGAATCCATCCACTCCAAGATCAATCCAGAAGGACAGGATCCTGCGGATCTCTTCCTTCACAGCGTCGCAATCCAGATTGAGGTCCGGCATTTCCGACCAGAAACGGGCTTCATAGAACCAGCCGGTATCACCGAGCGGGGTATATCCATCACCCTTCGTGCGGCTGAAGTGATAGTAGTCTACATACGGGCAGACGGATAAATCCGGTTCCTGCCCCTCACTCAGTGTACGAAGATAGTCAGCAGCCTGTACGAACCATGGATGAGCAGATGAAGAATGATTGACCGGAAGGTCCAGCAGGACAGTGATCCCGCGTTCGTGGCACTCACCCAGCAGCTGTTTGTAGTCATCCAGAGTGCCGAACGCCGGATCGATGTCCAGGTAATTATCTACATCGTACTTATGGTAGGTACGGGACGGCATGACCGGCGTCAGCCAAAGCTGGTCAAAGCCGGTATCCTGGATGTAGTCCAGCTTCTCCCGGATGCCGTTCAGATCCCCTGTTCCGTCTCCGTTGGAATCACGGAAGGAACCGACGAATATTTCATACGTTGTCCGGTAATGGTCCGTTGACGCTTCCGGCTGGAGCTCCTTGTTGTACTCATACATCTGCATACCGGAAACAGCAGACCCGTGAGGATCTGCTGTATGCAGTATGTACCATCCCAGCACCAGAGCTGCAGCCGCAGCCAGAATGCCGGCTAGTATTTTCTGCCTGTTCCGTGTCATCCTTTGACTGCTCCGGACATACCTTCAACGTAGAAGCGCTGCATGTAGATGAACAGGACAGCAATCGGAATGGAAATAACGACCGCACCGGCTGCGAAGCAGGTGTACCACTGATAGATGTACTCTTTCTGCAGCATGTTCCACAGACCGATCGCAACTGTAAACTGATCCGCGTTCGCACGGCAGATGACTTTCGCAAAGACGAAGTCCACCCATGGTGCAATGAACGATGTCATGACGGTATAGATGACAATCGGTTTGGCCAGCGGCATCGTGATTCTGGTGAATACCTGCCACTGCGTAGCACCGTCAATGATCGCGGCCTCGTCGATCGAACGAGGGATAGTATCAAAGAATCCCTTGGAGATCTGGAAACCCAGACCGGTACATGCCGAATAGACGATGATCAGACCGATGCGGATGGCCGAGCCTTCTGTCAGGCCCATAGCCTTCAGAATGAAGTACTGGGCGATCATAGCCATGAATCCAGGGAAGAGTCCCAGGATCATCGCAATGTTCATGTACGGCTTGCGGAACGCAAAACGCATACGGCTCAGTGAATACGCTACGGACAGAATGAAGAATGTACTGAAGATGCAGCAGAATACTGCAATGATCAGAGTATTGGTGAACATCTTCGGGAAGTTCAGTACGTTTCTGTCCGTGAACAGCTTGATGTAGTTGTTCAGTGTATATCCCTGCGGCAGGAAGGTGTTCGTGTAGGCACCCGGTTCTGCACGGAAACTGGTCAGTACGATCCAGAAGATCGGAAGCACCCAGATGATTGCCAGTACGGCAAGCAGAAGATGAACCAGGAAGTTCACAATCCTTCTGCGGGGACTCAGTTTGTTTCTCTCCATTGTAGTCATCACATGAACGCCTCCTCATTCTTGTAAGAGCTTGAATTCCTGTAGGTGATCAATGTAACGATTGTCAGAATCACGAAGGTCATGATGCCGATGACTGCACCCAGGTTGTAGTACTGCTGGTCTACTGTCAGCTTGTACAGCCAGGTGACAAGCAGATCGGTCTGGCCGGCAGTATCACCGACATACGTAGGTCCGCCTCCTGACAGAAGGTAGATTACGTTGAAGTTGTTGATGTTTCCGACAAAGCTTGCAATCAGGTACGGTGTAGTGACAAATAGCATATACGGCAGCGTGATCTTGAAGAAGATCTTCGCCGGACCGGCACCGTCCATCTTCGCTGCTTCGTACAGCTCTGCAGGGATATTCTGCAGAATACCGGTAACCTGAAGCATGGTATACGGAATACCTACCCATAGGTTGATCACAATGATCGTAATCCGGGCCCATAGTTTGTTCTGCCAGAACGGCAAGGGCGCTGTAGTCAGTCCCAGATTCTGCAACAGAACGTTGATTGCACCGGAAGGCTGCAGCATGATGTTCATGATCATCAGGGTTACGAACTGCGGAACCGCAATGGACAGTACGAAGCAGAAGCGCCAGAAGGCTTTTCCCTTGGTATCCTTGCGGTTGATGATCATCGCCAGCACCATACCCATGATGTAGTTCAGGAACGTAGCGAAGATCGCCCATACGATGGTCCATGCCAGTACATGCCAGAACTGACGGCCGATATTGCCGTTCATGTTCAGAATACGCTTGAACTGCGTCAATCCGTTCCAGTCGAACAGCATCAGGTGTTCATCTTCCTTGGAATAGGTCGTGAACGCCATGGAGATCATGTAGACCAACGGTACAATATTGAATATCAGAATACCGAGACACGGCAGTGTCATCAGTGTAATATGCAGATTCTTGTCAAACAGGTTCTTGATGTCTTCCTTGAAGGAAGGAACATGTTCCCCTGCTTCCAGCTTTTTCTGCAGATGATAGGAATGACGCATCTGCAGGATCCACAGCAGAATGATCGCAGCGATGACAAAGCAGCATACAACACCGGCCAGCAGGATCTGCTGGGAGTTATCTCCCGCAGTGTATTCGTAGATCTGCTTTGCTTCGTTCCATACCTTCCCCTGGGTTTCAGTACCGAGAGAAGGCAGCATGGAGAGTGCGTGCAGACCCTTCATGATCATGTAGTAAATGAATGCTATTTCGCAGGCAAGTACAAGCAGTCCTTTGACAATCTGCTTGTGTGCCATCAATCCGGCACCCATGACCAATGCGGAGAGCTTTGTATACAGGTCACCGTATTTCAAAGCATTTCTGACATTTGTCTGACTGTTTTCCATTCAACCACCTCCCGGAATGTCGGATTCAGTGCATAAGTACCGGGGCCGGCCGGAATGACCGGCCCTGGTTCAGATAAGTATTGCTGTAATTACTGAACAGCAGATGTGTTCATGCTGGCGTTCATCGCTTCGGTCTTTTCAGCCGCATTCTCATGCGTGACAGAACCGGCAACGAGCTCATCGCCCATGGACTGTGCAGGCGTCCAGTAGTTGCCCATATCAGCCTGCAGCGGCTGAACGATGGACGCATAGCCCATTGTATCCATCTGTGCCTTTGCCAGCGCATCGTCACCGACGTTGATGGCCTCATCCGTCGGAATGATGTTTCTCAGGTCATAGTGAGCCTGCTGAGCAGCTGTACCGCCCAGGTAAGCAGCCAGCGCAACAGCGATTTCCGGATGCTCAGCATAGAGAGCTGTTGTCGGGTTGACACCGATCGCCTTGGAGCCTGCGAAGGACTTCATCTGCTTCAGCTCGCCGCCGATTGTGATTGCCGGAGGTGCAGCAATGCCCAGGTTGTCACCATAGGCATCCAGTGCCTTCTGATAATCCCACGTACCGGAGAAGAATGCCTTTGCATCCGCGTTTGTGCCGACATCGCCGTTGGCGAAGTTCGGATTGGCAACCAGGTCAACCAGATACTCTGTGACTGCAGCAGCCTTTTCACCGCTGAAGTCGAACCCTGCAGCAGCATCGCCGCCGTCGGCACCGAACAGTGTGCAGCCGTTGGCTACATAGAACGCCGCAATGTACCAGGAGTTGTTGAGCGGGAAAGCAACCTTGCCCTTCTCAAGCATAGCGTCCAGGGACTTGATATCCTCTTCTGTGAAGACGCTCTTGTCATAGTACATGAACCATGTGTTGGCTGTGAACGGTACACCGTAGACGGAACCGTTGTAGCTTACTGTGTTTACAGTTGTAGCGGAGTTGCTTGCCTTGATCGCATCCAGCGTTTTGCCGCCGAGCTCAGCCAGCGCGCCTGTCTTCAGCAGATCAGGAATCTGGTCGTTTGCGAACATGTAGACATCTGCAGCCGCTGCCGGGTCTGTACCGACGTTGGTCTTTGCATCGCCTTCAGAGCAGACACCGTAGTTGAATGTAATATCCCACTCCTCATGCTCTGCAGCAAAGGCTTCGCACTGTGTCTGCAGCCACTTGCCGTTGTCATCCGACTGGTCTTCCTGCGGACCCCAGACGGTTACTGTAACAGCAACCTTATCGTCGGCCGGCTTCTCTCCGCCGCCGTTTGAGCATCCCGCGATCATGCTGATTCCCAGCAGAGCAGCGATTGCTTTTGTGAAAAGCTTTCTGTTCATAATCATCTTTCCTCCTAAACAGATTGTATGTGCACCGGTCTGTTCAGACCGTTCAGCACCTTAACGGTATTCCAGGTTTTCGGTTGTCTCCGGATCAAACATATGGACAACGTTCGGAGCGAATGTGAACCTGACCTTGGAGCCATAGGTCAGCTGCTGATCGCCGAGATCCAGTGTCGGGACAATGATGATGCTGTCCTTGCCGCCGGTATTCAAGTGAATATGTACGGAACTGCCCATCATTTCACTGACATCAACCGTTCCTTCAATCATCGCGCCTTCGGTTTCATTCAGGGTAATATGCTCCGGTCTTGCACCGACGAGAACATCCATCTCCGGTGTATTCCTCTCCCTCAAACGCTCCTGCTTGTCCTCGGAAGGTGTAATCTCAGCACCAAGGACATCAATGATATACTTGCCGTCCTTGATCTTCAGATGTCCGTCGTAGAAGTTCATCTGCGGCATTCCGATGAATCCGGCAACAAAGGTATTGACAGGCTTGTTGAACACTTCCTGCGGTGTGCCGATCTGCTGGATTTCACCATCCTTCATAATGACGATTCTGTCACCCAGCGTCATCGCTTCCGTCTGGTCATGGGTTACATAGATGAATGTCGAGTTGATCCTCTGCCTGAGCTTGATGATCTCTGCTCGCATCTGGTTCCTCAGCTTGGCATCCAGGTTGGACAGCGGTTCATCCATGAGCAGTACCTTCGGTTCACGTACAATGGCACGTCCGATCGCTACACGCTGTCTCTGTCCGCCGGAAAGCGCCTTCGGCTTTCTTTCGAGATATTCCGTAATGCCCAGAATCTCAGCAGCTTCATCGACCTGCTTTTTCATCCGGTCCTTCGGAACCTTGCGCAGTTCCAGCGGGAATTCCAGATTCTGGCGGACCGTCATATGCGGATACAGTGCGTAGTTCTGGAAGACCATGGCAATATCCCTGTCCTTCGGTTCCACATCGTTCATGCGTACACCGTCGATCAGCAGATCACCTCTGGTAATGTCCTCCAGTCCGGCAACCATACGAAGTGTCGTGGATTTGCCGCAGCCGGAAGGGCCGACGAAAACAATGAATTCCTTGTCCGCGACCTCAAGGTTGAAGTCATCTACCGCAACAACACCTTCATCGGTGATTTTCAGGTTGTTTTTCCTATGCTGGGGTTCATCGCCCTTTTTCTTCTTCTTTTTGTCTTCAGCAGCATGCGGATAGATCTTCTGGATGTGTCTTAAACTGATTGTTGCCATAATGTCCCCCTTTACACAGAACTGTGGCGTACAGCTATGCTTTCACCTTCTACGAAGTAATATGGAATGGTTTCGTGCAGTACCGGCCGCTGGTAGTTCATCCTGAGCAGCAGGTCCTCTACAGTACTCTTTGCCAGCAGGGCGATATCCTGCTTGATGGTCGCCAGACGCGGATTGGTGTAGCCGGCAAACGGTATTCCGTCAAAGCCGATGACAGAAATATCCCGGGGCACACCGTATCCCTGATCCTGCAGCCCTTTCAGCGCACCGACAGCCACAAGATCGCCGATGGCGAACAAAGCAGTCAGATCAGGTGTCCTGCGAAGCAGCTTCTGGACTGCATTGTAGCCTCCCTGCAAAGAGAACGCACACGGTTCATAGTCGCGGTCCTTGACGAAATCAGCATGTCCGGATTCGAGTGCATTGACAGCGCCGGACAGCCGGAGCGCTCCGATATCCTCCGGCCAGCTTTCCGGATATCCGCCGAGGATGCCGATTCTACGGTGCCCTGCCTGGACCAGATGCTCCACTGCATCAGCAGCTGCCCGGTAATCGTCCGTTGTGAAACTGGACAGATTGTCGTAGCCGAGCATGGAGGCATTGCCGGTCACCAGTACACTCGGTACCTGCACGGCTTTGAAATCTTTGCGGAAATTGTTGATGCTGCCGCCCAGGAAGATCAGTCCCTTTGGATTCTGGGCTGCAATGATCTTCACGGCTTCCGCTACACAGTTGGCTCTTTCATCAAGGAAAGTAACGTTGATGCTTTCCCCATGCAGATACATGTTGATCTGGATTTCCTCCAGTACTGCTTCCAGGAACGTATTGCCGATGCCTTTGACAATGATCGTAACCGGTGAAAACATCGTCTGCTTCAATCTCTTTGCATTGGTATTAGGCTGAAAATTCTGTTCACGGATAACTCTTTCAATGATTTCGCGCGTTGCCGGACTGACGTCAGCACGGTTATTGATTACCCTCGAAACAGTACCTATACTGAAACCCGATAGCTTTGCAATATCCTTTATTGTCGCCATATCATTCTGTTAACGTTACCGTTAACGTTTCCATAATTTTATGATAGCGTTTTCATTTTCTGTGTCAATAATCCAGCAAGAAAAAAAGCAGATTATTCCATATGAAATATCTGCTGTATTGTATGTGTTTTCAAACCGGGATTTCATGCACTACTGCAGGATGCCTTTTCCTGCATTCATATGCACATTTATACTGCACTTTCCAGGAAAGATTCAATCGCTTTGTTTACCTCTGCAGGATTGTCCACATTGGCATTGTGTGCTGCATTCTTTATCCAGATGAGCGGATAGCCGGTCCGCTTTGCCCACTCTTTGTTGTAGCTCAGCACTTTGCCTGTTCTGTCCTTCTCTCCGACAATGAGCAGGACGGGACAAGGAATCTCCAGCTGTCGGTTGTCATCGAGGAACCCGGCAAAGCCAATGCCCATCAGATGGCACAGTTCCTTCTTACCGTACGGCGCTAGCATAGCATTCATGTTGTCTCTTCCCTTCTCCGTCACTGCTGTCTGCTTTGCCATCGCGCTTTTCAGCATCTTCAGAGGATACAGCATGGCCATCCACTCGACCTGGCGCAGCCACCATTGATCCGAGCGGGAATAATAATCGCCGTAAGGTGTAGAGTCGATTGAAACGAAAACCTTGACGTACTCCGGATACCGGCTGATCACAGACTGGGATATGAAGCCGCCCATGGACTGACCGACCAGAATCGCTGTCTGGATATGATGATCATCCAGAATCATCTTTACACATTCAGCCGCAATGCCGTAGGTAAAACCCCGGAACGGCCGGGATTCACCGTGCGCCGGAGCATCCCAGGCAATGATGTTGTATTTCCTGCTGAAGTATTCCATCTGCTGTTCGAACATTGTATGGTCCGCCGTCAGTCCATGCAGAAAGAACATAGTATCCTTTGAGTGGTCGATAGGATCTGTCATCCAGTACACTACGGTACCGTTGCCGGCAATCAGTTCTTTTCTCTGCATCATATATCCTCCGCAATTCAATGCTTTATCTGCAGACTTTCCGTATGGTATTTGCTGTTCGGATGGTCAGTTTTTCTGCTATGCCGCCTGCGGCTGTCTTCTTCCACCAATTGCATTTCTGATAGTATCTGAGATCAAAGCTCCAGAAGATGACGTCCTCATAGATGCTGATCTGCTCCCATCCCGCAGACGGTTCACCGATCTGTGCACAGAGCTCTTCCGGTCTTTCATCCGTCAGAATAAATACTAGATTGTCATAGATTCCTTTATGATCCGTACCCCACCACACCGGTGCATGTTCCAGTACTCTCCGCAGTTGTTCTGCTTCTGCAACGTATACGGGAATCCATGCGCCGGTCTCTTCCTGGATCCTTTCCCGGATCCGGGAAGAAAGCTCTTTCCTGTCCAGGCAGCTGCTTGAGAAACAGACATTTCCACTGTTCAGTACAGTAGAGACATTGGAAAAACCAAGATCAATAAACAACCGCTTCAGATCCTTCATGCTGATCTTGTTCCTGCCGCCGATATTGACGCCCCTGAGGAATGCTGCGTACTCCGTCATACTATTCTTTGGTTCCTTCTTCGCTGAAACCGAAGAATTCCTTCAGCCCGTCCTTCTTCTTCAGCATCTCTGCTGTAAATCCGTAATGCGCCGCTGCGCAGAGAGTCACAACCTGCTCAAGGAAACGGTCATACGGAAGGCCGAACCATTCCTCGGGGATGATCCGCCGGATGGTGCCGCCGTCATTGTGCCCGCCGCCCCACCACCATGCTTCATCGAGCTCCGCTCCGTAGTTGCCATCATCCATCTTGACAAAAGCATACCAGGATGCCCACTCCCGCATATCTTCCGGTGTACCCGGTCCTTCACGGTGCGGTGCATCATGCCTCAGCGGAGAATAGTCAGGATCCCCTTCTTCCGCTGCGCGACGATAGACAGAATATCGCTCATTTGTTTCTCGTGGCTCCCGTTCCAGCCGGAAAGGACCATTTTCATAGATGATCTGCCTTCTCCCCGGTACTCTGTACACATCCTGAATCAGACCAGTGAACAGCGGAAGCGGAGCGGAATCATTGATGTCTTCTGCAAGTCCATAGGACTGCAGTTCGTCCCCGAGATCCCAGGGGCAGCCCCAGCCTGCTGTATAGGATGCTTTGCCATCGCTGAACATATAGTAAGATCCGATAGGTTTCCCGTTGTAGATCACACTGTATTGATCCTTTATGTATGCCATGCTGGTTTCTCCTATTTCTGCGTCTTCCGTTTCAAGGATTTCAGGTATTCCTTCTGTACTGCGGTAATGCGCCGGCTTTCTGCAGCCTTCTGTATGGTTTTGTTGTGAGTCCACACATCCAGCCTGTGCTCTTCAATGTAGGGAATCACGGTATTGTACTGCTTTGCCAGGGCTGTAGCGAAGTACCAGGCAATCATCATATTTACGTAGTATTCGTCCGAGTGTATGGATGCGACGGTTTCCGGATAGGCCGGATCATAGTCTTCATCCAGGAAGTGCTGCATCATCATACCTACGCCGAAACGTACTGTATACGTTCTATCGGATTGAATCCATTTGTCGATCTCTGCCAGCAGTTCTTTCCGATGCTTGCGGAAAACCGTCGGTGACATCTGATCGCAGGTCGCCCAATTATTTACATAGGGCAGAAAACGGTTGACCTCGGCGATGCAGCGGTTCCAGTCCTTGAATTCGGAGACAATGAAGGCGTGCAGCTGGTTCTCATCAAAGCAGCGGTGCGGAAGATCATGCAGAAAGTCATCAATATCCTCCCGCTTCGACAGCTGCTTGGCGTATTGTCTGAGTTCCCGTGTCCGGACACCGATCATCGTACCCTTGTCATATCCGGGGATCAGCCGGCTCTGAAAGTCTCTGTACTCCGTGTCCTGCAGACGGAAAAGACTGTCCCGTATTTCCTTCTCCAGCATGTGTTCTCTCCTGCTATGCTTCGTCAATGCGCCTATGCTTTGCGGACCGGATGCCTTATGACGGTTTTCATCTTCTCCGGCGCTGTCTTTCTGGCATCGCTCAGATAAATCTCGTGGTGCAGACGCTTTGCTGTAATATCCAGTACATACCCCTGCTCTTCCATATACCGGTGCATCATAGATACCGTTGCCGGCTCATCGTCGTAAGGCCCATTGTGCATGCACTGGACACAGAGACCTTCATCATAAACAAAGAATTCCACCTTTGAGAAATCCGTTTTCTTTTTCATGGTTGCTTCGGATACTGCCCAGTCAAATTCTTCCCTGGTCACAAAATCAGGCAGCCGGATAACCGAGATCCAGTTGAAGTCTTCTTTGTGTGCGTAATCTATACCCTGGATTCCATCCTGCCACCAGAATCCTTCCAGCGGAGGAACAACAAAATCGAAATAGCCGTCCATCACATGATCGCTTTTCCTGCTCATCTTAATCGTGTAGGCTATTCCGTACAGCAATCCGATGGACTGCTTGTATTCACCGTCTTCCTGATTCGGATCACCATGACCCCTGACAGCCAGATAGTTCATTTTCGGCACGGATAGGATGGCCGGTATGTTCTTCGGCATGTAGAATTCCTTGTATTCCTTTTTGAAATCAAATGCCATCTGCATCCTCCTGTTGATACTCCATTATTTCCAATACTTCGAATTCCTCGAATACGATATCCATAGTCTCAGTGAATGGATAACCAAGTTCCCTGCCTTCTTCCCGGAAGAACCGTTCGTGATTCAGCCTCCATGAATCCAGCGTATCATCTTCGCCTTCCAGCGCTGCCAGTTCAAAGGTAATGTCTTTGTAAGGCAGTATGCTTACGGCTGTCGTGCGGATTACACAGCGCGGATGACCATTCCAGTCCGTTATCACGCTCAGATCTCCTGTCTCGGGGATCTTCATTCCCTGCAGTTTGAAACTGTATACACTACTCGCTGTCGCCCGTTTCTTCCCATCCAGCACCAACTGCAGCAAGTAATTACATGCTTGCTCCGAGAGTTCAAAATGCCAGTGCTCCAGGATTTCTGTATCTATACCGTTTCTGTTCATATGTATTTACCGGTGTTGTGCTGATTCAGTGAAACAGTCCGTTCCACTTCTCTGCAATGCTGTTCAAATAGTCTGCCGTATATACCGGATCGGAAAACTCCTGCGGCATATAGTCTGTCGAGCGTGTCATTGTGCCTGCTTCTATTCTGGTCTTGATCGAGTGTATGTACTCATTCAGTTCCCGGACGTATGTATCCCTGTCTTCTTTGGAAAACCGATGCTTTTTCGCAGCTCTATCTGCCATTCTGAAACTCGTCTGCAGCATATACAGAGCCGTTGCGTCATCCAGGTGCTCCGCTCTGAGGGGATAATACAGACACCCGGTCCACCTCTCATCCGGTACAAAGCGGTTCAGCAGTTCGGCTGCGGTCGAGTACGCACGGATTGCGTCTCTGCCATTCATTTCCGACAACAGAAAAGCGGAAATATACTCTTCTGCCCACATTTCCTCTGTTTCCTTCGGAACATGATAGCGGTCATATTCTGCACCGTCACCTTCACGATCCATATAGAACCGGTTTCCACTGTATTTCAGAAACAGTTCCTTTGCTCGGTTCATACCGGCCTCCTTCTGTATCTCATATCGTGGCTGTAT
>JAEEYJ010000202.1 GCA_016291725.1 Solobacterium sp. | reverse complement strand
TGCGGATGCATACTGCTGTGCAGCAGACAGACTGTGATCCATGGATCCATCATCAACCAGAATGAGTTCCCAGTCTCTGTATGTCTGCTGGATGACGGATCGGATCGCTTCCCCAAGGTATCTCTCTGTGTTGTAGAACGGGCATATGATGGAGAACCCGGGACCGTCATTCATGTTTGTCTTCCCGTGAATACCGCCTTTCATGAATCTATAGTACACGCTTTCCGCCGGATTCTGCTCTTTTTTATCTGAAAGATCCGGTGCTGGATATGTCTGTGCGGATGAAAAAGGAGCCTGGTCTCCTTGGTCTGCAGGAATGATCACCTCATGATCATTCTGAATCAGATGCATTTCCTCCAGGCACCGTTTTCCTTGACTTCCGATCCATTGACCGCAATGCCTGCCTCCAGGACCTGCCAGTTGTTAGGCAAAGCATGGATCAGTTCCACTGCTTCTTTGTTCAAAGGATCTTTGCTGATGAACAAGCAGGTTGATCCACTGCCGCTGATCAGGAAAGCACCTTCACTGCGGTCAAGCACAATCCGCCGTACTGTGCTGTAGTCCGGAATCAACTGTGAACGGTAAGGTTCATGCAGCTGGTCTACAGCAGCCTGCTTCAGCAGGTCAAGACTGCCGGTCCGCAGGGCTTCCACCATCAGAATTGCATGAGCTCCGTTGCCTGCGGCCACCCGCAGTGGATAGCTTGCCGGCAGAATCGCTCTTGCCTGCTCTGTAGGAACCTCAATGTCCGGCACAAGTATGGTGTAGCGGAAACGATTGGACACTTCCAGTTGGTGGACCAGCACAGTATTGTCATCCTTCATCATACATGCAGTTACACCGCCCAGCAGGCAGGGAGCCGCATTGTCCGGGTGGCCCTCCATTTCACTCGCCAGATTGACGCACTGCCGGGCATCCGGGGTAATGCCGTTGACCATATTGGCTGCCAGTATGCCTGCGGCGATCATTGCCGCACTGGACCCAAGACCACGGCAGATCGGTACATCACAGGCAAAATCAACGTGAATGCCAGTGCTCCTGCCGAGGATCGCGGATTCCATCTGGAAAGCCCGCAGGAACAGGTTCTCTTCATTGTCAAAGCGTGGCTCTACATGATACATATTGATATCGTCCGCTGCTTCAAACGTAAAGCGGTTGTAGATGGCAAGCGCCATACCAAGACAGTCGAATCCCGGACCGAGATTGGCTGAAGTGGCCGGTACACGGATTTCAATCATGGGACAGTTCCTCCAGTATCTGAACAATATACTCTCTGCCTTCATCAGGATCAATAACGGTTTTGAACCGTACCGGCAGATGCTCAAGCGCCGCAATATTCTCAGGAACCGGCATCCCGCTCATGCCGGAAAGCATTCTCAGCGCTGCAAATTCGTTCTCCGGGGCATCCATACCCAGACACGACAGAACACTCCCGGGGAATTTGAACGGGGATGCTGTAGACAGCACAACGCACGGAACAGAGGTCCCGTATTCCTGCTGATACGCATGCATAGCGTGCATGCCTGCAGCCGTGTGGGGATCGATCAGCACGTGTTCATTCCCGTACAGACCGGCGATCTCATTCCGGCAGTCATCTTCCTGTGCATCGTAGGCGATGAATGTCTTCTGCAGCGTATCCAGCAGATCCGGACTGATGGTATACTCCCCTTTCTTCTTCAGTTCTTTCATACAGCCTGATACCAGAACATCATTGCCGCCGGAAGCGAGAAACAGCAGACGTTCCAGATTGCTGGATACAAGAATATCCATGGATGGAGACATCGTCATATGGAACGGTCGGTGCACGGAATAGCTCCCTGTTCTGAAGAAATCCGTCAGGACATTGTTGGCGTTTGAAGCACAGACCAGATGCCGGACAGGCAGTCCGGTCTGCCCGGCCATATATCCTGCAAGAATATCGCCGAAATTCCCTGTTGGAACGCAGAACGTGACTTCTTGGCCTGCAGTGATTTCACCGTGCTTCACCAAAGATGCATAAGCTGCGTAATAGTATACAATCTGCGGAAGAAGGCGTCCGATATTGATGGAATTCGCACTGGAAAGAGTCACATGGCGCCCTGCGCAGCGCACAGCCGGATCAGAAGAGCACTCCTTGACCATGCGCTGGCAATCGTCAAAGTTGCCGCGTACCGCAATCACGGACACATTGCTGCCGATGCTGGTCTGCATCTGGCGCTTCTGCAAAGGTGAGACACCGTTCTCCGGGAAGAAGACAGTAACACTTGTATTCGGTACATCTGCGAATCCCGCCAGTGCAGCTTTGCCGGTATCTCCGCTGGTAGCCGTCAGAATGCAGATGGTATCCGTGCTGCCGGTATGTTCATAAGCAGCGGTCAGGAAATGCGGCATGATGGTCAGAGCCAGGTCCTTGAAGGCGCTTGTCGGTCCGTGCCACAGTTCAAGCAGCCACCCGTCCCGTATCTTCCGCAGCGGAGCAATCTCTGCTGTACTGTATTTATTGTCGTAGGCCAGCGCTGCGCATTTACGGATTTCTTCTGCGGTATAATCCGTCAGAAAAGGCTTCAGAATGATTTCCGCCAGCTCTTGATATGAAACACCGGCGTAGTCAATGTCCGGCAGGGAAACAGACAGAGTTTCCGGAAGGAAAAGCCCACCGTCTTCCGCCAGACCCTGGATCATTGCCTGTCCGGCACTCAGTGTAAGATGCTTGTTCCGGGTACTGTAATAGCGCATATTGAATTCACCTGCCTCCCTTAAGCATTACCAATGCATTAATAGTAACGTATTCCGAAATGATGTTCGACACTTGTCAGGCCATAAAGTTCAAATGAAAGCCGGCATTATGAAAAACTTCATGCAATTCCTGCAAAAAAGAAAACCGCACATTGTACGGCCGTGATTTCCGAGTGGGGACGATGGGACTTGAACCCACACGGTGTTTCCACCAACGGATTTTAAGTCCGTTGCGTCTTCCGGTTCCGCCACATCCCCATGATACAAAAAAATGGAGGTACCTACCGGGATCGAACCGGTGATCACGGAGTTGCAGTCCGTTGCCTTACCGCTTGGCTAAGGTACCATCCTCGTCTTCAGTATTATAGTGTTTGCAGACCTTCTGTGTCAACCGAAAACGTTACCACATGGTCAGGAACAGATCAAACAGACGGGTAAGATCTTCCCGTTTCTCCAGCTCCTCCACGGTCTCTGCAGCCTGGGCGACATTGTCGGTAATGATGCCGTCGATGTCCCTCAGCATGAACGTTCGCTGCTTTTCCGCTTCGTTCACCGTCCATACCAGTACCTGCTTTCCTTGCTCATGGACTGCACTGATCACACTGTACGTGGCTGCTTCTTCCTCCAGTCCGATGTAGTCGCAGTTCAGGGAGGAAATATCACCGAAGGACATGAATGTCAGATAGCCTGTACGGATTTCCGGCCAGGTGCTTTCGATGTAGTCGATCAGATCGTATTTCAGGGAGATCAGTACTGCCTGGTCTTCCATGTTCATTTCCTTCAGAATCCGGACAGCGTCCTCCGCCATTCTGCGGTCCGCTGTATTGCCCTTCAGTTCGATGAACAGGATCACCTTTCCCCTGCTGGCTTCCAGCATCTCTTCCAGTGTAGGAACAGGTTCTCCGTCTACATCCAGTGCACGGACTTCCTCCAGTGTCATTTCTTCCGGCTTCCGGTTTACACCGGCGGTCCTGGCAAAGGTACCGTCATGGTTCAGTATGTAGTATCCATCCGCTGTCCGCTGGATATCGATCTCGCTGCCCCAGGCACCCAGTTCCCAGGCGGCCTCCATGCCGCTTACGGTATTCTCTGCACCTTCATTGCCGCCGCCTCGGTGAGCAATGATCTTTACACTGGTTCCCTGCGGGACGATTTCATCAAAGTATTTGTTGGTGAGCCAGGCTGTGCCCACTGCTGCGGCCATGGTCAGCACCCACGCCGTAAGCAGTAAAGGATGCCGCTTTCTGCTGTGCTGCGGCCACTGCTTCCTTTCCCCTTCCTTGTAGCTGTAGTAAAGCTGAGTAATCTTCAGCAGCTGAAAGGGAACGCTCAGGAACGCGTACAATGCAGAAGCCACCAGCATCAGGAACGCTGCGAGGATAAACCAGAAGCGCATGTTCCGTTCCGTATCCGCAAGCAGCAGTCCCAGTACGACCGGTGATGCTCCGAACAGCAGTACCAGGATCCCGGACACCAG
>JAEEYJ010000201.1 GCA_016291725.1 Solobacterium sp. | reverse complement strand
GTCCGATGAGGTCGGAAACGAACTGGTGACACTGGACCAGGTGGATGAAGCAGGCATCGATCCCTACACCGATATCCTGACACTGGAGAAATACCGCGCCCTGTTCGGTGTCAACCCGCACCGCTTCACCGGTGTGGACTATGTTGCCTACTACGAAGAACTGATCCGGGGTGAAGGCGCGGATGCGGAGATCATCTTTGCCAACCGGCCTCACGCAGTGCTCGAATACACCGATACAGTCATTACCTGTGACATCCATACCCGCAAACGTACAAAGCGCATCCTGCGTCAGGCCGGCGCCAAAACCGTGCTCGGCATGGATGACATCATGACTGCTCCGGTCAATGGTTCGGGCTACAATGAGTTCTACGGTCTGCTGGGTTCCAACAAGGCAACCGAAGAAAGAGTCAAGCTCTTCCCGCGGGACTGCCAGGCATTCGTAGAAAAGACACAGGCGCTTCTGATCGAAGCGACGGGAAAGCAGATCGAAGTCATGATCTACGGCGATGGTGCGTTCAAGGATCCTCAGGGAAAGATCTGGGAGCTTGCTGATCCGGTGGTATCCCCGGCGCACACACCCGGTCTGAACGGTACACCCAATGAGCTGAAGATCAAATACCTGGCAGACAATGACTACGGCACTCTGACCGGCGAAGCACTGCAGGAAGCGATCGCAAAGCGCATCCAGGAGAAAGAAGGAGACCTGAAGGGCCAGATGGCTTCCGAAGGTACAACACCGAGGCAGATCACGGATCTCATCGGTTCCCTCTGCGACCTGACATCCGGATCCGGTGACAAAGGAACACCGATCATCCTGGTACAGGGATACTTCGACAACTACACAAGCTGATGAAAAAGGCACTTCACTGGGAAGTGCCTCTTTTTTATGATCAATCTGTCACTGAGGAACTTTATCAAGTGAAAAAATCTGCACAACTAACTCCGGGAAAGAGTTTTGATGCGATTCTCCCAGCAATATAAGATACAGTTAAAGAAAGAATAAACTGTTTTCTTCTTTACAAACAATACAGTCAGGATATCATGCTTATTTCCGGTGATATTGCTGAATGACGCGTAATTATCGCAAAGTATAACCCTCTTTTCACAGCAGAAATCTCCCATCGTTTTTTCTAACAGAAAAGATGCCCTTCCGGACATCTTTCCCTTCAGCTATTGTCTTTCTTTTACAGCTTGGCCAGGACTTCGTCCACTGTCGGCATATCGCCCATGCTGCGGGCATAGTGCGCGACTTCAACTGTACCGTCCTTGCCGATGATGAACAGGGCAGGCAGCTGCTGCTCGTCACCCTCGTAATCACCGTGCGTATAGCCGGCAGCTTTGACGAGTTCACCCTTTGCCATCAGCTTCGCAGCGTCCTCAGGCGGACCCATGAGCTCTTCCATCGTTGCCGCAGGCTTGATGTCCAGCGCCTTGTAGATTTCCATCTCCGGGTCAGCGATGATCTCGACTGCCAGATCCGGCTCACCGGTGCGCTCCAGGTCTTCCTGGATGTGCTCCTGGTCGCTCTGCATCAGAACGAATACATTCGCGTTTTTCTCCTTGAACTCCGCGATTCTCTGTCCGAGAACGTGTGCGTCATAGCGGCAGGGCGGGCAGCCGATGTAGCGGACAACCCACAGTACAGTCTTGTCATAGGTACCATCGTACAGCTTTACGCCTGTACGGTATCCGGTGTTGAATACGAATTCCGGCATCTTCTCGCCGACATTGATTCTGGGCATAGTGTTTTCCTCCTGTTTCTATGTTCAGTATATCGTTTTGTTCAGAGCTTTTCCAGCAGCTCATCCACGGTGTACATACCGCCCATGCTCCTGGCATAGTTGGCCAGCAGTACGGTACCTTCCCGGTCGATGATGAACTGCGCCGGGAGCTGGAGTTCATCCCCTTCGTAGTCTCCGTGGGTATAGCCGGCTTCCTTGGTAGCGGCACCTTTGGCAAGATACCGCGCATACTCTTCCCCTTCCCCGCGCAGTTCTGTTTTATCCTTCGCGATGGGGATATCCAGGGCTTTGTAGATGGTCATCTCAGGATCCGCGATGATCTCCACTGCGAGATCCTTTTCACCGGTGCGCTCCAGGTCTTCCTGGATGTGTTCCTGGTCGCTCTGCATCAGTACGAAGACGTTCGCTCCCTTCGCTTTGAATTCATTGATCCGCTGTCCGATGACATGTGCATCATAGCGGCAGGGCGGGCAGCCGATGTAGCGGACAACCCACAGTACCGTCTTCTCCGCTGTTCCATCATAGAGCTTTACACCGGTACGGTAGCCGGTATTGAATACAAATTCCGGCATCCTTTCACCGACATTGATTCTGGGCATATTGATCTCCTCCATTGCAAAACCCACCGAAGTGGGTTTGTTGTGCAATTACAGCAGTTCCAGTACGCCGTCTACATCCGGCAGATCGACGATGTTCTCTGCATAGCGTGCATAGACAACCGTGCCGTCCTTGTCCAGGATGAACATAGCCGGCAGCTGCTGCTCATCACCCTCGTAATCACCGTGGGAGAATCCGGCTGCGGCAGCCTTGGCACCCTTTGCCTTCAGCTTCTCCAGTCCTTCCGGACCGCCTGCGAGCTCTTCCATGGACGCTGCGGGCTTGATGTCCAGTGCCTTGTAAATCGCCATCTCCGGGTCGGAAATAACTTCGAACTCCGGATGCTCATCTGTACGGTCGAAGTCTTCCTGGATGTGTGCCTGATCACTCTGCATCAGGAAGAAGACCTTTGCACCCTTCGCCTTGAACTCTTCATAGCGCTCATTCACGACATGAATGTCATAACGGCAGACAGTGCATCCCATATAGCGCAGGACCCAGATCACGGTCTTGTCCGCCAGCTCATCATACAGTTTTACATCGTTGCGGTAGCCTGTGTTGAATACAAATTCCGGCATCTTTTCGCCAACATTGATTCTAGCCATACATATACCTCCCATGACTGATTTCACAATAGCACAGTTTCATTCTTTTTAACGTGATAAAGTCACAAAGCCTGCACTTCACGGATCTTTGCCCGGCAGTTGTCCATGATGCGCACCATGTCTTCATAGGTGCTGACCGTGCTCAGTTCATTGCGGTACTTTGCGGAATGGGGCATGCCCGCAAGGTACCAGGCTGCCATGGAGCGCATCATCCGCATCCCTGTATCCTCACCCTCGTACGCACACAGCTGCCGGGCATACTCCAGTGCCAGATCCAGCCGTTCTTCGTAGGAGGGCATTGTATAGGCTTCACCCCGCAGTGCATGTTCGAGTTCCGTCAGGAAGAAAGGTCTGCCCAGCAGCCCCCTGCCGATCATCACCGCATCACAGCCCGTGTATGTGAACATGTTCAGGGCATCCTCCACGGTACGGATATCCCCGTTGCCGATGACCGGAACAGACACGGCTTCCTTGACCATCCGGATGTACTCCGGATTGCTGGTGCCTTCATAGAGCTGGGCTTTGGTACGTCCGTGCACCGCAATGGCCGCTGCACCGGCTTCTTCCATCCTGGCAGCGAATTCTGCACAGTTGATATGATTGCTGTCCCAGCCTGCCCGGATCTTCACCGTAACCGGGCGGTCGGTATGCTCCACCACGGCCTTAACGATCTGAGCAGCCAGCTCCGGATCCTGCATCAGCCAGCTGCCGGCATGGCCTTTGACAACCTTCGGGACCGGACAGCCCATATTGATATCGATGATATCGCAGGATGTATTCTCCGTGAGATACTGCGCAGCCTCGGCCATGGTATCCGGATCGCTTCCGAACAGCTGCAGCGATACAGGGTGCTCCCCGTCAATGATCCGGCACATGTCGTAGGTCTTCCGGCTGCGGTAATGCAGGGCTTTGTCACTGATCATCTCGCTCACTGCCAGCGCAGCGCCGTATTCATGCATCATCTTCCGGTATACAGGATTGGAAATGCCTGCCAGCGGTGCAGCGACGATCCGGTTACGCAGCGAAACGTTTCCGATCTTCCACATGACGGTGCTTCTCCAGAATCTCCTTCAGTTCTTCTTCATTGAACAGATAGGTCTTCCCGCAGTACTGGCAGGTAATCTGTGCCTGATGATCTTCGGCAATCATCTCTTCCAGGTCCTTCTCCTGGATCAGGGAGAGGGCAGCCGCAAAGCCTTCCTTGCTGCAGGAACATTGCCAGCGCAGATCCCTTTCGCCCAGCATGCGGGCATCGGGGAACAGTTCCTGGATGATCGCCTCCGGACTGTACCCTTCATCGATATACGCCGACACCGGCTTCATTCTCTGCTGGATGCTTTCCACGAAGGCAATGGTTTCCTCCGGGGCATCCGGCAGCAGCTGAACGACCATCCCTCCGGCCGCACGTACACTGCAGTCTGTATCCACCAGCACACCTACAGCCACCATGGAAGGGGTCTGCTCGCTGAGGGCGAAATAGTAGGTGAAGTCTTCACCGATCTCTCCGCTGTACAGATTCACCATACCGGTGAACGGTTCCTTCAGACCCAGATCCTTGGATACAGACAATGTGCCGCTGTGTCCCACAGCCGCACCGACATCCAGCTTGCCTGTCTCATGGTTGAAAATGTACAGGGACGGATCGCCGATGAATCCTCTGACATTACCGGCACCGTCCGCCTGGGCCACAATGGTACCGGCCGGACCATCACCATTGATGGTCACAACCGTCTTTGCATCAGCGTCCTTCATTTCACTGGCCATAATGGCATCTATGGTCAGGACTCTGCCCAGGGCTGCGCAGGAGGTGGGCTGGGCATTGTGCGCTTTTCTGGCATTTTCCACGAGATCCGTTGTCCGGGCAGCTCTGATTCTCACCGTTCCCTCCAGCGCATCTGCGATGATCAACCGGTCACGCATTCTACTTAACCCTCCGTATCAGTCTGTCATTGATCTTCTTCATCATTCTGCGGTCTACCTTGAGTACTTTCCGGTCAAATGTAAACAGACCGTTGCATTCATCCTCTACGTCACTGACCTGGGTGTAGATGCACCCGGATAGCCCCTTGGGAATATTCTCGTATACCATACGGTTGTACAGATCCGATATGGCTTTGTTCAGCTTTCCCTTGTCCTTGTATTTCCGGTAGCCGTACAGTTTGTCCACCTTGGAATGGCCTTTTTCCAGGAAGGAGTAGCCGCCGAATTCACTCAGCAGGATGATGCGTCCGTCTTCCTGCGGTACTTTGAACGGCAGGAAATAGCAGTGTCTGCTCAGGAAGTCTCCTGCTCCCTGATCGAACCAGCCGGACGCACTGTCCACCAGACGGGTTGTATCGTAGCGTTTGATGTATTCCGTCGCTGCGGCACTGTCAAACTGTCCCCAGCCTTCGTTGAATGCCACCCAGGCAAAGATGCTTACACAATTGTAGAGGGCATTCAGGATTTCATCGACTTCATAGTAGTAGGCGTCCCGGCTTTCCTTTGTTTCTCTTCCTGCAGCCTTGTAATCATTGTCCTTGGTACGGATCCTTCCGAGATTCGGCAGTATGCCTGTACTCATGAACGAGTACGGTCCGCCGCCGTTCGGTATATCCTGCATGACCAGAATCCCCATCCGGTCGCAGAGCCAGTACCACCGGCGGCATTCCGTCTTTGCGTGCTTCCTCAGCATGTTGAAGCCCATATCCTTGACGGCTTCCAGTTCCTTGACCATCATCGCTTCATCCGGATACGTGACCAGTCCTTCCCAGGTATAGCCCTGGTCCAGCAGTCCGCTGAGGAACAGCGGTCTGCCGTTGAGCATGAACCGGCGTACATTGTACTTGTCCGTGCCTGCAGAGAACTTCCGCATGCCGAAGTAGCTCTTGACGGTCTCTTCCCCCGTCTCAATGTACAGGTCATACAGGAACGGATCTTCCGGTGACCAGTACCGGACACTGTCCAGCTGCACGGTATAGGAGTGCTCCACGGTAATGCCGCGGTGCACCAGGACACCGTCCGCAAAGACATTGATGATCGCCTGCTCGTACGTACCGGCCATATCCAGATAGACGCAGGAATGATCGCAGTCCGGTGTGATCTTCAGGTCCGTGACCGCTTTATCACCGACTTCTTCGATCCATACGGTCTGCCAGATGCCGGCTGTAGGGGTATACCACATCCCGCTGTGCTCCAGCTTCTGCTTCCCGTAGGCATACAGTCCCCGGTCGGTATCATCGGTAACGATGACCACTAGCTCATTGTTGTACTTGATGTACTTGGTGACATCGTACGCAAACGGTGTATAGCCGCCGGCGTGTTCACCGATCTTTTTATCATTGAGATACACGGTGCAGCACTGGTCCACGGCTTCAAAGTTGAGCAGTACATGCTTGCGGGACTGCTCAAACGTAAAACGTCTCCGGTACCACAGGACTTCATGGGGGTGCAGTTCTTCCTTGGACCCGGACAGTTCCGAACCCAAAGGATAAGGTACCAGGATCTCCTTCCAGTCCTCTTCCTCCGGTGCCCTTCCGTCTGTAATCTGATACTGCCAGATTCCGTTCAGGTTGATGAAGCTGTCCCGCTGCAGCTGCATCCGCGGGTATTCCGGAAGCGGCACCGCCATCGTCTTTTCCTTTTCACTCATGATGCTTTCCCCCTTCTGCGGACAATCTGCCGTACAGCGACAGCCACGGCACTGCATACATGGATGGTGACGACTGCCTGCAGCAGCTCATCCATTGCATGCCTGTTCATCGATACGGTCAATGCGTAAAGGATACCGATCACCATGGATACGGCGACCATGATGACCTCTGTACGGAACAGGTCCACCCGGCTGCCGAGCACTTCCAGACAGCCCGGAAGAGCACAGGCAAGAGCGCACTGCACCAGCAGTGTCAGCAGTCCGGCCGGGATCATGGACCGGCGGATCATCGTCAGTACCACAAGCGCCATGAGAACACCGCTTCCGGTGCCGACCAGTATAGAATTGAGATTACCTGTTTTCATACGTATGACAACGCAGGAGTTTCCTCCTGCGTTTCCTTTCTTTATTCTGCGGCCGGCTCTTCGCCCCTGACGATCTCTTCGATCTGCGCGGATGTCAGTGTTTCGTACTCCATGAGCGCATCAGCGATCCGGATCAGTTCATCCCGGTGGGCCGAGATGACATCCTTCGCTTTCTGATAGCACCCGTTGACGATTTTGCGGACTTCCTCATCGATTTCAAAGGCCACTTGTCCGGAAACGTTGCTCGGCGAGTTATAATCCCTGCCCAGGAAGACATTCTGGCTGCCGGAATCATACTTGATCGGTCCGAGATCACTCATACCGTAGAGGGTTACCATATCCCTGGCAATGTTCGTCGCCCGTTCGAAGTCATTCGAAGCACCCGTTGTGACATCGTCGAAGAACATCTCCTCCGCGGCACGGCCGCCCATGTACGAGGTGATGGACGCCAGCAGGTCATTCTTGGTATTCATCAGCTTTTCTTCCTTCGGCGTCATCAGGTTGTATCCGCCTGCCTGGCCTCTCGGAATGATTGTTACTTTCTGAACAATCTGAGCATTGTCCAGATACAGGCCGATGATGGCATGGCCGGATTCATGGTAGGCTACGATGCGCTTTGTCTGTTCATCATAGGTACGGCTGGTCTTTGCCGGTCCCATCATGACACGGTCAATCGCTTCATCGATATGCTTCGTCGTGATCTCGGACATGTTCTCCCGTACCGCCAGGATCGCAGCCTCGTTCAGTACGTTCTCCAGGTCTGCACCGCTGAATCCCGGTGTCCGCTTCGCCAGCCCGTCCATATCCACATCCGCGGAGATGGTCTTATTGCGGGCATGGACCTGCAGAATGGCTTTCCTACCGTTCCTGTCAGGCAGGGAAACCGTAATCTGACGGTCGAATCTGCCGGCTCTCAGCAGTGCCGGATCGAGTACATCCGGACGGTTCGTTGCCGCAATGACAACGACACCGGTATTCTCTTCCATGCCGTCCATTTCAACAAGCAGCTGGTTCAGTGTCTGTTCACGCTCATCATGGCCGCCGCCGAAGCCTGCGCCTCTCTGGCGTCCTACCGCATCGATCTCATCGATGAACACAATGCACGGCGCGGTCTGCTGCGCTTTCTTGAACATATCACGCACACGGCTGGCACCGACACCGACGAACATCTCTACAAAGTCCGAACCGGAAATGCTGTAGAACGGCACACCGGCTTCACCGGCTACCGCTTTAGCAAGCAGTGTTTTGCCGGTACCGGGATTGCCGACCATCAGAATACCTTTCGGAATCCGGGCACCCATCCGCTGGAACTTTTTAGGATACTTCAGGTAATCAATGATTTCCTGCATCTCCTGCTTCTCTTCATCGCATCCTGCTACGTCTGTAAAGCGCACCTTGGAATCCGATTCAAGATGTGCGCGGCTGGTGCCGAATTCAAACGCTCTGGCATTCGATCCCGCACCGCCTGCCATCCGGTTCATCATCCAGACGCCGAACAGCATAACGAACACGAACGGAATCATTGAAACCAGTGTGTCCAGGAACAGGTTGGACTCATCCGCATCCATGATGCTGATATTGGACCCGGAAAGATCCTCCAGCAGTTCCCCGATCATCTCATCTGTAGCCGGTACCGTAGCGGTAAAGGTTTTGATTTCTTCCCCTTCCTTGTACTGTCCGTGCACCGTAATGACATTTCCACCGATTGACAGAACCGATTCTTCGACCTTCTCTGAATG
>JAEEYJ010000030.1 GCA_016291725.1 Solobacterium sp. | reverse complement strand
GGAGAAGCGATCCGATCCGTCATCCAGCAGACATACAGAGACTGGGAACTCATTCTGGTTGATGATGGATCCATGGATCACAGTCTGTCTGCTGCACAGCAGTATGCATCCACAGACAGCAGGATCCGGGTTTTTCCAATGGCTCATTCAGGCACCTACAATGCCAGGATGGCAGGAATTGCTGAGGCGGCAGGGGAATACATTGTATTCCTGGACAGCGATGATTACCTGGAAAACACGATGCTGGAAAAAGTGTCTGATTGTCTGGCTGAGACGGCTGCGGACGCTGTAGTGTTCAACTGGGACCGCTGCGGTGAGGAACAAAGGGGTTCCTTCCGCACGGACGACATTGAGCGGATGGAAGTGCTCAACGGAAGCCGCAGCATTCTCAATAGTGTCTTCGTCCGGCATTCCTACGGATTCACACTGTGCAGAACGGTCTTCAGGCGCGGGCTCTTTGAGAACCTGGAAGGATACCGTCCGGCAAACCAGCGGTCTGCGGAGGATACAGACCTGGCTTTCCGGCTCTTTTCCGCAGCGCAGTCCGCTGTACTGTTCCCGGTTGTTCTGTACCATTACCGGATCAATCCCCGGAGTGTAACCCATAATCCTACAGCGGATGATTATGCCGGAAGGGATATGACGGTGCTCCGGGTCTTTGAAGGAATCGCCGGCCGGTATCCGGATCTGTTTGCAGAAGGAACAGGCATTCATGTGGTTGACAGTTTCTTTGCCTACGTCATCCAGGTGCCGCAGACGACGGATGAACCGTACAGTGCATACCGCAGGCACTGTGCCTCACTGCGGGAGAGCACCTTCTACAGCAGGTATCTGAAGGGTTACCGGACAGGCAGCCGGAGGCTGGATCTCTGCAGCGCTTTGTTCCGGCACCGTATGTACAGGATGCTGTACGTACTGCTGAAAGGCTGGAAAGAGCTCAAAACGAGGAGGGGACGAAAATCATGAAAACGGTAAAGGTGAACTTTGTGGATTTCTATGAAGGGCATGACAAGGAACACAACCATATCATGAATGTCCTCAGAGAGAAGTACAGCCCGGTACTGTCAGAGAACCCGGACTATGTATTCTGCGGTCCGTACATCGCACCGGGAAAGGAAGCCCAGGAGTACTGGAAATATGATTGTATCCGGATCTTTTCGACAGATGAGGCAATCTGCCCGGATTTCAATCTGTATGATTATGCGATCGGGTTTGATGATCTGTCCTTCGGTGACAGGTACTGCCGCTATCCGATCTATGCCGCAAGGGATGTGGAGATCAAAGAAGCGGAAGAGAGCAGGCAGTTCACCTCCGCGGATCTGGCGGAAAAGAAGAGCTTCTGCAGCTTTGTCGTATCCAACGGGCATGCGGACGGCTACCGTGAGCGGCTGTTTGACGCACTGAGCGAATACAAACCGGTACAGTCCGGCGGCCGGTTCCGCAACAATGCAGGCGGTCCTGTCAAGGACAAGATAGCGTTCCAGCGGGAATCCAGGTTCGTTATTGCCTGTGAGAATTCCTCCTATCCGGGCTATACAACCGAAAAGATCATCGACGCCTACGCTTCTTCCGCAATACCCATCTACTGGGGCGATCCCGGCATTGCCGAGGAATTTGATGAAAGAAGCTTTGTGAACTGCCACAGGTACCGCAGTATTGAAGAAGTTGTGGAAGCGGTAAAGAAGATCGATCGGAATGAGGAACTGTATCTGGAAATGATGCACAGTCCTGTCTTCCGGGAAGGGGTACTGGAAGCGATTCAAGAGCGGCTCAGGACATTCCTGTTCAGCATCTTCGATCAGCCCTACGAGGCAGCTTTCCGGCGCAACCGGACGAATGCTGGTGCTGTCTACAGCGAAAGGCAGAGAAAGATGTGGAAGCTGCGGGAAGCACTGCACAGAAGCGGAATCCACCGATTGGCCGGCCTTGTCCGCAGAAGAGGATAAAAGACAAAGGCAAACAGGTTCTGCGGTACAGGCGGATCCTGTTTTTTCTGTTATGATAGATACAGACATCCTGAAGGATGGTAGGAGGTATCTGTATGTTGAATCAAGCGGATCATCCCGGGCTGAAGCTCGGTTTCGGACTTATGCGTCTCCCTCGTCTGGAGGACGGGACGACGATTGATGTGGAACAGACCAAGGAAATGGTGGACCTCTTCCTGGAGGCGGGCGGTACCTATTTCGACACCGCGTTCGCTTATCCCGGCTCGGAAGAAGCCATCCGTCAGGCATTGGTGGAAAGGTATCCCAGGGAGAGCTTTACCCTGGCATCCAAGATGATCGCTGCTGCGGACGCAACCGATGCGGAAACTGTGAAGAAAGAATTCGAAACCAGCCTTGAGCGTTCCGGCGCGGGTTATTTCGACTACTACCTGCTGCATGCCTTCCAGCGGGCCAACTACCGGAAATACGATGAATTCGGACTGTGGGACTATGTGAAGGAGCTCAAGGAACAGGGGAAGATCAAGCACTACGGTTTCTCATTCCATGCGGACCCCGAACTGCTGGAGGAACTCCTGCAGGCTCATCCGGACGCTGAGTTCGTACAGCTGCAGATCAACTACGCTGATATGGAGAATCCCGGTGTCGCATCCAGAAAAAACCTGGAGATCTGCCGGAAGTACAACAAGCCGGTCATCGTTATGGAGCCGGTGAAGGGCGGTATCCTGGCGGATCCGATTGATTCGGTAAAAGCGGTTCTGGACGAAGCAGGCGGTACGTCCTATGCAGGATGGGCACTGCGGTTTGTCGCCAGTCTGGACAATATCTTCGTTGTCCTGAGCGGTATGAGCAGCACGGAACAGATGAAGGACAATCTGAGCGTTATGAAGGACTTCCGTCCGCTGGATGAAGCGGAACAGGCAGTGATCCGGAAGGCGCAGGAAGCGCTGAACGGAGACCAGTCCATTGCCTGCACTGCCTGCCACTACTGTACAAAGGGATGCCCGATGAACATTCCGATCCCGGAGATCTTCACTGTTGAGAACCGGAAGAAGGGCAGTCCGGAATTCCGTACAAAGAGGGAGTACACCATCGTAACGACAGGAAGGGGAAGAGCCAGTGACTGCATCGCCTGCGGACAGTGCGAAGCAGCCTGCCCTCAGCATCTGCCGATCATCTCCCTGCTGGAACAGTGCAGGGCACTGGAAGACTGATTCTGAAGCTGCGGCTGTAAAGCTGCAGCTTTTTCATCTGTGCAGGATCCTGCAGAGGGGATTAAGGAACAAATCCCCGGAGTCTGTGGTATACTGCATATGCTTTATGCTTGGAACGGAGGGTGCTGGATGAAGCGGATCCTGCTCTGTACTGTACTGATTCTGCTGTTGAGCGAAG
>JAEEYJ010000200.1 GCA_016291725.1 Solobacterium sp. | reverse complement strand
TGTGCGCCGCTCATCTCCGTAGGCTGCTTTCACTTCCCGCAGTTCCTTGACGATGACCGAGCGCAGCACCTTCGGGTTCTCCATGATGGACTGCAGTTCATCCATCCGGTTTACCAGTTCAGCGAATTCGTCACGCAGCTCAATGATATCGGTATTGCTCAGACGGTACAAACGCAGCGTAACGATCGCTTCCGCCTGGGCATCATCAAATCCGAACGCTGCCATCAGATTCCGCTTGGAATCTGCCTTATCCTTTGACCTCCGTATGATCGCGATCACTTCGTCCAGGATGGAAACCGCCTTGGTCAGACCCTCAATGACATGGGTCCGGGCTTCCATCCGGTCGAATTCGTACTTCGACCTCCGCAGCACCACTTCCTTGCGGAACGCAATGAAAGCGTCCAGCAGGCCGAGCAGACCGACCTGCATCGGTGTTCTGTCTATGATTGCGACATTGTTGTAGTTGAACCAGATCTGCAGCTTGGTGTTCTTGTACAGATAGTTCAGTACATTCGCCGCATCGAATTCCTTCTTCACTTCGATGACGATCTTCAGACCGTTCCGGTCTGTTTCGTCCCGGACATCCACAATACCGTCGATCTCTTTGTTGATGCGGATCTCGTCGATCTGTCTGACCAGTTCGCTCTTGACGACACCGTAGGGTATCTCGGAAATGACGATATTGTTGGTCAGACGGCCTTCTTCGATGGACGTCCTTCCGCGGACGACCACTCTGCCGCGGCCGGTCTCAAAGGCTTCCCGGATGCCGGCAAGCCCCATCGCAACGCCTCCGGTCGGAAAATCCGGTCCCGGCAGATACTCCATGACTTCATCCAGTGTGCAGGTGGGATTATTGAGGCGGTAGATGGTTGCGTCCACGACTTCCCCGAGATTGTGGGGCGGCATGTTCGTCGCGTATCCCGCCGCAATGCCTTCTGCACCGTTCACCAGCATGACCGGGAACGGTACCGGCAGGACCGTCGGTTCCATCTCCATATCGTCGAAGTTGGGCGCCAGTTCCACGGTATCCTTGTTCAGGTCATTGACCATGACATCCGTCACCCTGGCCAGACGCGCTTCGGTATATCGCATCGCCGCTGCCGGATCATCGTCGATCGAACCGTTGTTGCCGTGCATGTCCACCAGCGGAAGACGTACCTTCCAGTCCTGGGACATACGAACCATGGCATCGTAGACGCTCGTATCACCGTGCGGATGGTAGTTGCCGATGACCAGACCGACCGTCTTGGCACTCTTGCGGTACGGATGATCAAAGGTATTGCCGTCATGGTACATCGCGTACAGAATTCTTCTCTGAACCGGCTTCAGTCCGTCCCTGGCATCCGGGAGCGCCCGCTCCTGGATGATATACTTCGCATAGCGCCCGAAACGGTCACCCATGATGTCTTCCAGCCGGGCCGGAATGTATTTTGTATGATCCTCGAATCTGTCTTTCTTTGCCATGCTATTCCACCCTGAAGCTGTCTTCCAGCGTAAAGGAAATATTGTTTTCGATCCACTCACGGCGCAGTTCTGCCTTATCGCCCATCAGCACCGTCACTCTTCTCTCCGCCAGGACACCGTCCTCAATGCCGACCTTGATCAGTGTTCTCGTTGCCGGATCCATGGTGGTCTCCCACAGCTGCGAGGCGTTCATTTCACCAAGGCCCTTGTAGCGCTGCACTTCGATCTTTCCGAGCTTTGCCCTTACAGCGTCAAGTTCATCGTCTGTGTAGCAGTATTCCTGCACCTTGCCCTTGGTTACCTTGTAGAGCGGCGGAAGCGCGATGTACACCATGCCCTGCTCGATCAAAGGCCGCATGAAGCGGTAGAAGAACGTCAGCAGCAGGATCTGGATGTGCGATCCATCGTCATCCGCATCGGTCATGATGATGATCTTGTTGTAGTTGGAATCCCGGTAGTCGAAATCCGAGCCGGAGCCGGCTCCGATTGCATGGATCAAGGTATTCAGCTCCACATTCTTCTTCATCTCGGCTTCGCTGACCTTTTCGGTATTCAGCACCTTTCCCCGCAGCGGAAGGATCGCCTGATAGCGGGAATCCCTTCCCTGCTTGGCACTGCCGCCGGCGGAGTCACCCTCCACCAGGAACAGTTCCTTTATGGATGCGTCCTTCGACTGTGCAGGCGCAAGCTTGCCGGACAGGAGTTTCTCCCCTTTGTTCGGTGTTCTGTTGTTGCGGACAGCGTCCCGGGCTGCCTTTGCGGCGGCTCTTGCCTGACGGGCCTTGATCATCTTGCGTACAAGGCTGTCGCTCAGCTCCCTGTTCTCTTCCAGCCAGAACGAAAGCTTTTCGCTGACCACTTTCTCTACGGCCGGCTTGGCCTGGGGCGTACCCAGCTTTCCTTTCGTCTGCCCTTCGAACTGCAGCAGGTTTTCCGGTACGGACAGGGAAAGAACACTGGTCAGACCTTCCCGGATATCGTCGCCTTCCAAGTTGCCGTCCCGCTCCTTCAGCAGACCGTACTTACGGGCATAGTCGTTCACCGACTTGGTGAACGCGGATTTATAGCCGACTTCGTGTGTACCGCCGTCACCGGTGCGGACCATATTGACAAAGGATACGGTATTGTCCTTGGAGAATCCGTCGGTGTACTGGAAAGCCGCTTCCACTTTGATATCTCCCGCTTCTCCGCTGAACTTGACCGGCGGATGCAGGACATTGTGGTCTTCGTTGAGCCATTCGATGTAGGCTGTGATGCCGTCTTCGTACAGGAACGTGTCTTCCTGCGGGTGCTTTGCCCGCTTGTCGCTCACGGTAATGGATATGCCGCTCATCAGGAAGGCTTCCTGCCGTGCACGCTCACAGACGACATCGTAGCGGAAATCCGTTGTGGTGAAGATCTTCGGGTCCGGTTTGAAGGTTACTTTGGAACCAGTACGGTTCGTCTTTCCGAGGTCTTCCAGTCTGCCGATCTTCCTGTCGCCATGATCAAAGCGCATTCTAGCCAGTTTTCCATCATGGGCGGACTCCACCACCAGCCACTCCGAGAGTGCGTTTACAACGGACGCACCGACACCGTGCAGTCCGCCTGCGGTCTTGTAGCCGCCTTCACTGGTGAATTTTCCGCCGGCATGCAGGACGGTGAAAATGACCTGCAGGGTGCTGACGCCGCTCTCATGCCTGCCGAACGGCATGCCTCTGCCCTGGTCTTCCACAGTGCAGGAACCATCCGCTTCCAGGGTGATCCGGATCTTTTTGCCGAACCCGTTCAGGGCTTCGTCAACCGAGTTGTCCACAATCTCCCAGATCAGATGATGCAGACCGGCACTGTCCGTGGAACCGATATACATGCCCGGGCGCTTCCTTACGGCGTCAAGGCCTTTCAGAATCTGAATACTGTCTTCTTCGTAGTGTTTGTTTTCGCTCATCACTCAACGCTCCATTGGTTTATTATAGCAAATCCGAGTGCATTCTTTCACCTGTGATTGTGATAGAATATGGGCATGAAAATCCTGGTGATCCTGATCAGCTACCTCTTCGGCTCCGTACCCTGGGCGCTGATCATCGGCAAAAACATCTATCACAGAGATATCCGCAAGGAAGGCTCCGGCAATCTCGGTGCCACCAATGCGGGACGGGTTCTTGGGAAGCCGGCCGGCATTGCCGTAACGGTACTGGACGCGCTGAAGGCCTTTCTGTCCATGTACATCGCCGGCAGGCTGGCGCCCGGGACCGAAGTCATCGCCGGACTGGCGTGCTGCCTGGGGCATTGTTTCCCGCTGTTTGCCGGTTTCCGCGGCGGCAAGGCCGTGGCGACTTCCTACGGATTCTTTCTCGGGATCAGCACGCTGGTCACGGGACATGTATTCTGGCAGTTCCTCTTTGAAGTGCTGTGCTTCTTCGCTGTACTGTACCTCTGCCGGATGGTCAGCGCAGCCTCGATCATCTCTACAGGCATTGCCGTACCGGTCAGCTTTGTACTGGGCAATGATTTCCGGATCACACTGGCACTGCTGATGCTGTGGCTGCTGGTGACCTGGCGGCACCGGGCGAATATTCAAAGAATTTACAACGGAACAGAAAGCCGCATCAAGTGGATGGGCGAATACAAGCACTGAGCAAATGAAAGCCGTACACAGGTACGGCTTTTTTCAGAACTGAGCGAACAGGCTGCCGAAGCCGCCGGTATGGATGACTGCAGAATCTCCGTCCACCCGTCCCTGCTTCACCATGTCTTCGTAGCCGACGAACAGTTTGGCATTGTAGATGTTTTCCAGATGGATGCCTTCCCTGCGGCAGAAATCATAGACCATCCGGGTGCTCTCCGGTGTATTGATGGACCAGCCTTCTCCCCGGTAGTCTTCTACGATATCCGCCGCTTCCGCAACCGTGCAGCCGAACGGGATCCCGGTGATTTCCTCCATCTCGGCAATGGCATCCTGGATATGGGCAGACAGGGTTTCTGTATCATCCTCCACACTGATGATGTGCATCCGGAACGGGAATCCCATCAGAGCATTGCCGTAGATCAGTCCGGACGCAATGCCGGCATTGCCTCCCGGCGCAAATACATGCTTGATGTCCAGGTTCATCTCTTTGAACTGGTCCACCATTTCAATGACAGCGTTGACATAGCCGAGCGCGTTGATGCCGCCGTAGCCGCGGATGAGGTACGGTCTGTCCCCTCTTGCCCTCAGCCGGTCCATGACTTCATACACGTACTGTTCCCGGATGGAGCTGTCGCAGGCACCCATCCAGATGCGCTCTACACCCATCAGATCATTGAGCAGGACATTCCCCTGCCGCTCCTGCGGTTCATCGGAATTGTGTACCATAACGCACTTCATGCCGGCTCTGGCGCAGCAGGCTGCCGCTAGGGCGCAGAAATTGCTCTGAAGGCCGCCGGATACCAGGATGGTATCGCAGCCTTCGTGCTTGGCTTCACCGATGATGTACTCCATGCAGCGTACTTTGTTTCCGCCGGCACCGATGCCGGTCAGATCATCGCGCTTGATGTACATGGCATGCGCTGCTCCGAGCATCTTCTCCGTATTGCTGAGCCGCTGCACCGGTGTAGGCAGGACTGCCAGTTCCTCCCGGGGCAGTTCCTTCATTCTTTGTCTGATGTTCATGGTTTCTCCTCGATTCTGTATTCCTTCAGCATACCACTGAGCTTTTCCGGTCCTCTAACACGGATGTGATAGCCTTCGTTGTTCTCTTCCAGGATGTCGATGTGGATCATCTGGGCAGCCCGGTGCAGCAGGTCTCCTTTGCTGTAGGGGATGAGGCACTCAAATACCGTTTCCTCCGGATACAGTGTATCCGTGATCATCTGCAGCACCGTGTTCATCCCTGCGCCTGTACGGCAGGATACCAGCGGTGTACAGTCCGTTTCTTTCTTCAGCTTGTCCGCCTTGTTGTATACGCGCAGTACAGGGATGCCGCCGGCACCGATCTCCTCCAGTGTCTGTTCGCAGACCCGGGTCTTCTCTTCGTACTGCGGATCGCTGACATCGATGATATGAATGAGCAGGTCTGCTTCCCGCACCGACTGCAGTGTAGACCGGAATGATTCCACCAGTTCATGGGGAAGGTCCGATACAAAGCCAACGGTGTCATACAGCAGGAAATGCTGCATCCCCCAGCGTACGTTGCGTACACTGGTGTCCAGTGTCGCAAACAGCTGGTCTTCCTCAAGCACCTCTGTACCCGGATGGCTGCACATCTGCAGCACCCGGTTCATAAAGCTGGATTTCCCGCTGTTGGTATACCCTACCAGGGCAGCCCGCCGCAGAAGACTCCTTCTGCGCCTGTGCTGCGCGCTGCTTT
>JAEEYJ010000199.1 GCA_016291725.1 Solobacterium sp. | reverse complement strand
GCTCCATCGCCTTGGAGATATAGCGTTTGACATTGATCGGGTAGTCCGGGTGGAGGGCATTGATCTCATCTAGATATTTATTGCCCAGCGCACTGTCCGCATCATACGGGAAATGCATGCTTGAGGTCACATACAGGACCATGAACCGGTCTTCATCGATGTATTCGGGCATGGTCTTCTCGAACAGTTCATAGTCGCTCGGCCAGCCGAACAGCCGCGTATACTGCACATCATTGTAGTTCAGATAGATCTCACAGCCGGAATTCCTGTAGAGCGTCCGGCGCTCATAGAATTCATCCTTCCAGTTGTGGAAGGCAGCCGTTGCGTATCCTTGGTTTCTGAACAGGTTGAAGATTCCTTCGGAGAAATCATTGTTCCGGTACTGGTTCGGTGTACAGACATCCGACTCCGGTATCAGGGAATACAGGGAAATGAACTCCGACTCACCTGTCGTACAGCTGTACTTCGGCGTATAGTGATGCGTAAAGTCAAAGCCTTCTTCCTTCATCATCCACATGGTCGGAGTCAGCTCCGGATCCAGCGCCATGTAGTCAAAGGCTTCAATCATGATATAGATCAGGTTCTTTCCCCGCAGTGCGCCGGTCATTTCATTGTAGTCCGCAACCGTACGGGACAGGAACCATTGGTCCAGCTGCTTGATGTTATCGTTCTCTTCCGCTTCACTGGCTGCCCGCCACTCGGTATCATCAATGATGCGGTGGGGTTCTTCTGCATCTTCCGGGATGGTTTCTTCTGCCGGATCCGTATTCTCTCCTGCATCGATCACCAGTTCGTATTCTTCATCCTTGGTCAGTGTCAGGAGATCCCGCAGAAGGAAACGCCCGACACCGAACTCATTGAGCGCCTGGCCGATGAAGCGCGGATAGCGGTACGGCTGCATCACGCCTTCTCCCCAGACTGTATAGAGGCCGCAGAGATCCAGGAAGACCGCACCGGCAAGACCGTACAGCAGTGTCTTCCGGTCTGCCTTCAGCACCTGATGTCTGATGAGGCTGTACACCGTCAGTACCAGCGGTGCAAGCAGCACCGTCCAGGATACCGGCTTGATGGCCTTGATGAACGACGGCGCAAAGGAGAGCACTCTGCCGATCATACCGGTACCGCCGCGGATGGATGTATAGTTGCCGAGATAGTGGATCATTGTCAGTTCCACCACGGTAAAGCAGGCAATGATCCAGGCAATCACATAGACAACGGTACGCCTGATCTTTTCCGGCAGAAAGCCGCAGACAGCGGTAATGAACAGCGCTGCAGCTGCTGTAAACAGTACAATGCGCACCGAAGCGACGGACCACAGGGAAAACGACAGCAGACGGAAGACACCTTCCGCCCACATCAGCATCACAAACAGCTCCAGCGCTGTTCTTCTGAAATAATCCTTATGCCCGTTCACTGATTGCCTCCGAAAGGATAGTTGAAGGACACCTCACTGCCGAGGTTGTTCCAGGGAGACATCAGCAGAATGACCACATCGGGAGAGACCTCATTGATCTTCGCTTCGGTAATGGTTTCCGACTGGTAGGCATCCCCCCACCAGAACTCCCGGAAGGACGCAACAAAGTAGGGAATCACCGTTCTGGCCATGGAATCACCGATGAACAGGATCCGCTTTCCGTTGGAGTTCCCTTCATTGACAAACCGTGTCGTATCCAGCAGGACACCATCATAGACCAGACCATCCGTGTTGGTCTCGAAGACGCTCCGATCGTAGAGCACATCACCCAACGTACCGCGCAGGGAATCAAAACCGCGCATCACCTGGGTGTCGTACGTCGGAATCCACAGGGCCAGATCCTCTTCGTCCGCGAATCCCCTGCCGACGCGCTGTCCCCAGCTGCCGAACAATGTATCTTCATGGACTTCCTGCGTATAGTTGTGGATATCCAGGACTTCCTCCGGGAAATAGACTCCGCCTTTCTTCATCTCTTCAGCAAGCAGTGTAAAGGCGTAGAATCCCGCTTCTGTTGTCCAGTGATGGTCTGTTTTATAGAAGAAGCGGTAGAGGTCCGGATCGATTGTATGAAGGCCTTCCCGCAGATCTATGTAAGGGGTACCGTTTTCCCGCAGACGCTGCAGGAAGATCTCGATATTGTCATTCGAAGAATCCGTGTATCCCGGGGGAAGTTCATCATCGTACATGGAGATCTTGTCCGGGGTAATCGCGAACCAGAACGGTATGCCGCGCTGGGCAAAGTAGTTGTACAGCGCACTGATGTTGTCCGCGTTCTGCTGCAGTGTTTCTGCCTCGATCGGTTCATGGAGGTAGGTCAGCTGTCCGTTGTTCAAACGAACAACACCGTTCAGCATCCGCTGCCCCAGCATTCTGCGCATCATACCGTTCAGCTTCAGGAATTCTTCCTTTTCGTAGAATACAGCATTCATTTCCTGCTCTGTATCCGCGTCTTCCGGAAGCTGTTCGTTGACCGGAACATCCCCCTGACGAAAATGGAAAACATTCAGCATCGTACCGACGGAGAGGAGCAGGATCAGGATGAGGAACACGATCCCCATCAATTTGTTTTCAAACTTTTTCATACTCAGAAATTAAAATAGATAAACGGATTGTGCGCACCCATTACCAGGTAGGACGCCGACCAGAGAAACAGGAAGGTACAG
>JAEEYJ010000198.1 GCA_016291725.1 Solobacterium sp. | reverse complement strand
CGTGCTGCTTGATGATGGTGAAGAAGTGCGGGATGTAGTTGTGCTTCGGGATGACAACCGCTTCACCGAAGAGCGCACCGCACTTGGTGCCGCCGATGTAGAACACATCACAGAGCCTGCCGAGGTCCGCCAGGGTAACATCGTTCTCTTTGCAGCCGAGCGCATAGGCCAGCCTTGCGCCGTCTACGTACAGGGGAAGGCTGTATCTGCGGCATACCGCACTCAGTTCCTCCAGCTCCGCCAGGGTATACAGCGTACCGTATTCCGTCGGCTGGGAGATGTAGACCATACCGGGCTGGACCATGTGGTCATGGTTTCCGTCAGCTGCGAACGCCCTCAGATAATCCTCCACGGTCTTCGGGGAGAGCTTTCCATCGGTATGCGGCAGCGGCAGTACCTTGTGCCTGCCCAGTTCAATGGCACCGGCTTCGTGGACCGCCACATGTCCGGTTTCTGCTGATACGACACCTTCATAGCTGTGCAGCAGGGCATCGATGACAGTAGCGTTGGTCTGGGTTCCTCCTACGAGGAAGAAAACATCCGCGTCCGGTGTGCCGCAGGCAGTCCGGATCTTTTCCTTTGCGCTCTCTGTGATGCTGTCGGTCCCGTAGCCGGAGCTCTGCATCATGTTCGTCTCCAGGAGCCGGTTCAGAATCTGCGGCAGGGCACCTTCCATATAATCACAGGAGAAGGAGGGTTTTCTGTTTTCAGTCATGGATCATCCTCTCTTTCAGTCCATCGCGACAATGGCTTCAATCTCGATCGCCATGCCTGCAGGAAGGGAAACCACTTCTACGCAGCTTCTTGCCGGCTGGCAGGGCAGGTACTGATGGAACAGTTCGTTGAACGCTTTGTAATAGCTCATGGTATTGACAAAGCAGGTTGCCTTGAGTACGTTCTCCGTCTTTCCGCCGGCATTCTCAATGGCAGCAGTCAGGTTCTTCAGTACCTGCTCTGCCTGCCCGAGGAATGTCTCCGGCAGTGTACCGGTTTCCGGATTGTAGCCGCCGGTCCCTGATACATACATGGTGTTTCCATGGATGACCACGGAAGAGAACGGCATGTCGGGATTGACAGGTCCACCCTGTCCGTTGAATCTGCTGATCATATGGTATCCTCTCTGTTCCTTCTTCAGATGGTATCTGCCCAGGCTTTCAGCGTTTCCTGATCCGGATGTCCGTTGAGCATCTTCTCGGCTGCGATCACCGCGGTATCAGGGAGGCTGTTCTTCAGCACTTCTGCTGTCTTCCCCATCCCGCTGCCGCCGGATGTGGCAAACAGCACGATCTTCTTGCCGGAGAAATCATATGCCTCAAGGAATGTATTGATGATGGTCGGTGCAACATACCACCAGATCGGGAAGCCGATGAATACCGTATCATACGCTTCGACATTGGCTTCGTGATCTGCCAGTGCCGGTCTTGACGAAGGATCGTTCATTTCGAGTGTGCTGCGGGACTTTTTATCCATCCAGTTCAGATCGGCTTTGGTATACCGTTTTGCCGGTTTGATTTCATAAAGATCCGCTTCGATCGCTTCGGCCAGATCTGCAGCAACTTTGGCTGTCGTGCCTTCCGCGCTGAAGTAAGCAACCAGTTTTTTCATACATGAATACCTCCTGGGTTCATTGTAACACGGGCAGTATACAGGCAGAATGAACGAAGCCGTGACAAAGGCGCATTATCTGTATCCTTTCCCTGAAACTCTGTAAATACAGAACATTATTAAATATTTCGGTACCAAAACAGTTGACAGTGCACAGCGGTGTGCTATATTTATTTCGGTACCGAATTATCGAAAGGAGGAATGAAACATGGAAAAGACACTGGATGAACTGCTGTATGAAAAACTGCATATTCTGATGAGAAACACTAGGAAGGGGCGCAGACGTCTGCCGATGCCGGGTATGATGCACGGTATGCCTGGAAGAATGCCGGGCATGCACAGGCCGGAGGAAGGCATGATGCGCAAATGGCATGAGGAGGAACCGCACAAGCATCGCCCCATGCGCTTCCCCCGGGAGCGTGTTCTGGCTCTGATCCTGGAGAAAGAGAACGGGGTCCATCAGAAGGAACTGGCAGAAGAGATGCACATCAATCCTTCTTCCATCTCCGAGCTCATTGATAAGCTTGAGGCGGACCGTTATATCGAAAGAACGGTCGATCCGGCTGACAAGCGGGCTACACTGATCACTTTGACGGAAAAAGGCAAAGCGCGCGCCTATGAAGTCAAGGATGAGAGAGCCAACGCTGCAGCTGAAGTCTTCAGGAATCTGAGCAGCGAAGAGAAGCAGACATTGCTTGTACTGCTGGACAAGATCACGGCAGACAAGGCGTAACAAAAAGAGCACCCTGATACGGGTGTTTTTTGTACAGAGCGGGATTCCTTTCCCGCAGCCGCTTCTGTGGGTTTTCCCGCTTTTATCCGCTATAATGTTTATAGAGAGACGACTGTGGTCGTCAGCAGTGAACTGCATAATTAAGGAGGACACATAATGTTCAAACGTATT
>JAEEYJ010000197.1 GCA_016291725.1 Solobacterium sp. | reverse complement strand
AGGAAGCGGACAAGGCATTGGCAGAGCCGGGGGAGACCATTGTGTTCACAGTAACCGTGGTCAACCGCTCCTTCTGGTTGTTCCCCTATATCCGGGCATCCGTATACTTTCCCGGTGCTTTCGAACTGCCCGGGGAAGAAGCCAGGGAAGAATCTTCCTGGCAGAAAACCGTTTCCCGGTCCATGATGATCCTGCCGAAGGGGAAGGTATCCTTCCGGCTGCAGGCGGTCTGTGAGAAGCGGGGGCGCTATACGCTGCATGATGTATTGCTGCAGTCGGGGGATTCCCTGGGACTGTCAACGAAGTTTTTCCGCAGGCACAGCGACGGGGAGATCGTGATCATCCCGAAAAAGCTGGTGGATGAGCAGCTGGAGCGGACAATCGGCGGCTTTCTGGGCAGCGTATCCGTCAGGCGCTTCATCCATGAAGATCCGGTCCTTTCCGCCGGTTTCCGGGAATACACCGGACAGGAGCCGATGAAGCAGATTTCATGGAAACAGAGCGCCAAGGGACTGGGCTTGATGGTCAAAGTACCGGACTATACCGCGGATCCTGTACTGTGCCTGATCATCAATACCGATACCCGGGCGCCGGACAGAGAAGAACTGATCGAGCGTATGCTGATCCAGGCACGGACTGTCTGCGAGCAGCTGGAAAAGCACCGCTTTGCGTACCGTGTCCTTATGAACGCGGCCTGTACAGGCGCTCTGTCTTCTGCCGGCGGCATCGGGCACGGTACCGGGGATGAACACTACCGTCTGGCCATGGAAATGCTCGGCCGGGCTTCCTATGCCTGTGAACGATCCTTCGGACAGCTGGTCCAGCAGGCAATGGAGCAGAATGACCAGACGGCCGGCTACCTGATCCTGACACCGTCTTTCAGCGATCGCCTGCCCGGTGATCTCCTTGCGCGCCTTTCCGCGCACAGCGGCACGGAAGCTGTCCTTCTCTGCGGGGAGGCGCTGCCATGATTACCGCTGCACTTATGTGGGCAATGCAGGAGATGTGTCTGCTG
This sequence comes from Solobacterium sp., assembly GCA_016291725.1. Classification (GTDB taxonomy): domain Bacteria; phylum Bacillota_I; class Bacilli_A; order Erysipelotrichales; family Erysipelotrichaceae; genus Bulleidia. The sequence goes on along the minus strand of JAEEYJ010000197.1, from coordinate 5,163 downwards.
CTGGGCATCCTGTGCACAGCAGGCTGGCGTTTCGGCCTGCTGATCCGTCCCTGGCTTCTGCTTCCGGCGGTGTGCGCGTTCGGCCTGTCCGTGAAATGCAGGCCGCTGGTGTTCCTGGGTGCACTCGGAATCCTTCTGCCTGGCCTGTCGGCTGCGGAACGGGTGACGGCGGCACTGTGCCTGGCCAAGACAGTATACGATGCATACAAGGGACGCTGTATTCCGGATACGGAAACGGTGCGGCGGACCATGGGTACACTGGTGAAAGTATACGCAGTGCTCTTTGTGATCGTTCTCTTCATGGAAGAATCGTCTGCGATCACCGGAAACCTGCTGTTCTGTGCAGCGCTTTCCCTGTGTGCCGGGCTGATTCTGCTGAGGACACTGCGGCATGATGCGGCAGTGTATGACCAGCCTGTGTTCCAGCTGGTGAATATCCTGAGCCTGTCCCTTGCCGTACTGCTGGGGAGCCTCCTCAGCAGTCCTGCGGCACTGCGTGCGGCAGGGAGTCTTCTCTCCTTCTTCTGGAACCGTCTCCTGCTGCCGGCACTGACCCTGATTACCTGGACCATCGCTCTGCCGCTGCTGATGCTGGGCCGGCTGCTGGACCGCCTGAATATCGGTTTCGGGCATCCGCTGGAAGAGACGATGGAAATCATCTTTGAAGAAACACAGGGGATGCACTTCGAAAACTACGAAGTCACTGTCCGGGACAGGATTTCTCTGTTCATTCCGCTGATGATTGTACTTGTACTGGTGGTGCTGGTGATGCTGTACCGTCATTACCGCAGTGTGGAGCCGGTCCGGCAGGCGGACGCACCTGTACAGACAACGGAAGAACCGTCCCGTGAGGAAGGAATCACCGGCCGCAGCGATGCCGTGAAGGTCCGGCGGATCTACCGGAAATACCTGCAGCGGGCCGCAAAGAAACAGATCCGGCTGGAACCGGCAGACACATCACTGCGCATCCAGGAAAAGACCGGCCGTCTATGGCCGGAAGACACCCTGAAGGAGATGCGGAGCATCTACCTGAGGGCGAGGTACAGGGATAAGGCATCCCGGAAAGATGTTTCCCGGATGAAGGAACTGTATGCACAGATCAAGAGAAATGAGCGTGAAGGAATATGAAGCTGGCAGAACCGAAACTAAGTATACTGACAGACGGTATACTTAAAGAAAGCATCGATGATCCGCGGGTGGACGGGCTGGTGTTCCGGAATGAAGTGTGCGGCATAAGCCTGGATCACCTGGAGTTCTATGAATGTGTATTTGAAAACATAGAGTTCACGGAATCAATGAAGGAATGCATGTTTGTGGATGCAGTGATGGACCACTGTGATCTGTCCAACGTTGATCTTCGGAACAGTCTGTTCCGGCGGGTACAGTTCAGGAACTGCCGGATGACCGGTACAGACCTGTCCGGCTCCCGTTTTCAGGATGTATCCTTCCAGGAGATCCAGGCCGGCTACATCAACTTCAACGGCAGCCGGTTCACCCGGGTACACTTTGAGAACGCAGTGATGGATCATGCGGGCATGTCCATGTGCGAGCAGAAGGATCTGGAGATCCATTCCTGCCGGCTGGAGCATGCCGAGTTCTTCCAGACCAGGCTGAACGGTGTAGACCTGTCGGACAGTGAAATCGATGATCTGACGGTAACGCCGGAAAGCCTGCAGGGACTGACGGTAAACGAAGAACAGGCGGCTGCGTTTGCGGCACTGTTCGGGCTCATTGTGAAAACGAAAACGTACTGATGCATTCCCATGCATACAACAGTACGTTATAATGACTGTACACGCTGTATCACCACGGCAATCATTGAATAGGAAAAGGAGAAGAATCATGGGACTTTTTGATAAACTGCTCAAGGAAGGGGCAGACGCGCTCAAGGAAGCTGTGAGTGAAGAAAACAGGGAAAAGGCGAACGCCTTGTTCGGCGCGCTCAAGGATACTCTGGAAGAGCACGCGGAAGACCTGAAGGCGTTTGCCGGCGAAATGAAGGCAGAGGCGGAAAAGGCAAAAGAAAAAGCCAGGGAAGAGGAAGCGGCCAGAGAGAAGCTGTATGAACCGGCAGAGGACGGAAAGACCTGCCGGCAGCGGATTCTGGAGATCCTGGCAGCCGAGTTCCCGCAGTACACCGTGAAGGAACAGGTATCCCCGACCACCATCGGCGGCACCGGGAAATTCATGGATTACTCCATCGTTGTGTACGACGGAGAGACACCGAAACTGATCATGATGCTCATCGGGAAGACCACGACAGCACACAGGGAGTACCGGTGGAGCAGACAGGAGGCGGAGAAGAACGGATACGCGTTCATCAACTTTGTAGAGCACTATCCGAACAATCCGGAATACATTTCCACGAGACTGCATAAATATCTGTAGTCCTGGATATACAGAAAGAGAAAAGCAGAGATGCGTCCGCGGCGGCCGCAGCAGGTTCAAGGGAATGGCTTTGCGGACAGTCTGAACCTGTACCGGCCGGTATCGCAAGCAGCAGCTTTCTTCAAAGCGTTTTCTCTTTCTTTTCTTTTATGGAGAGCTTACTGAGGAAACTATCATCCGGGGATGAATGGCATTCATTCCTGCAGTACCGGCAGGCCAGGAACCGGCTCAGCCGGAAGGAAACGGAGGACCTGGCTTCTTTCATTGCGCAGGAAAGGTATCTGCGGATCGTGGACACCCTGGATTTCGGGTATCCGGTGAAGAAAGAGATTGCCAAGCAGGGATCCAGCAGAAAGCGTATCGTCTACAGCTACGGTGGGGATGAAACCTGGGTGCTGAAGCTGCTGACATACGAACTGGACAAATACGATGGAAAGCTGCAGGATGGCTGCTGGGCTTTCCGCCGGAACCGTACCTCCGCCCGGGTGTTTGAACGGATCCGTTCCATACCGGATCCGGACCGTAAGTATGTGCTGAAGCTGGACATTCATGACTACTTCAATTCGATCGATGTCGAACTGCTGATTGAGGAACTGGAGAAGGTCATCGATGATGATCCGGAGCTGCTGGCATTCCTGTGCAGACTGCTCCGGCAGCACCGGTGCATCACCGATGACGGCATCATTGAGGAAACCCGGGGGGCGATGGCCGGCGTGCCTTTGGCCGGATTCTTTGCGAATGTATACTTAAGGGATCTGGACGCTCTGTATGAATCACCGGACATTCCGTATTTCCGTTATTCAGACGATATCATTGTGTTCTGTGCTTCTTTGGAGGAGCTGCGGGATCAGGAGGCACGGATCCTGCAGATACTCACAGAGAAGCACCTGACCCTGAACCAGGACAAATACCGGATCAGTATGCCCGGAGAACCCTGGGAGTACCTGGGCTTCCGTTATGCAAAGGGAAAGACCGATCTGTCCCGGGCGTCTGTAGACAAGATGAAGGCCCGGATCCGCCGGAAAGCCAGACGGCTCTGGATGCGCAGGAAGGAAAAGGGAATGAGCTACGATGAGACCGCAGTCTCGTTGATCCGCAGCATGGACCGGAAGTTCTACGACCTGACCGGCAACGGTGACTATACCTGGACAGGATACTGCTTCCCGGTCATTGACTGTACGGACGGTCTGCAGGAGATTGATCACTGCATGGTGCAGTACCTTAGATATCTGTATTCAGGAAGACATTATAAAGGCAATTACAGGATTTCCTACGAGCATCTGAAGAAGCTGGGGTATACACCGCTGACAGCGGAGTATTACCGCTGGAAGGAAGAAAACAGAATGCTGGACAGGCTTCCGGAAGAATCAGAATGAAGGGTCTTCGATCATGAATGCGGAAAGAAACAGGAATGGAAAAGACGGGCTGAATGCCCGTCTTTGTTTATTCGGCTAATGCAGCTTCTGCCGCAGCCTGTGCGTGGATCAACGTGGTATCGTAGACCGGCAGTACCGAGTCTTCCGGTTTGATCAGCATCCCGATCTCCGTACATCCGAGGATGACGCCTTCCGCGCCTCTGTCCTTCAGATCCTGGATGATGCGCTGGTACTCCTTCCGCGATTCATCATTGATCTCCCCGACACACAGCTCTTCGAAGATGATCCGGTTGACCGGTTCAATGTCCTCTTCTGCCGGAATCAGCACTTCGAATCCCTGATCGATCAGACGCTGTTTGTAGAAGTCCTGGGTCATGGTGTATTTGGTGCCCAGCAGAGCGATCCGGCGTATACCATCCTGCTTCAGCACTTCTGCCGTAGCGTCCGCAATATGGATTACCGGGACGGAGATCATACGCTGGATCTGCGGAGCGACCTTGTGCATGGTATTGGTGCAGATGACGATATAGTCCGCACCGCAGGATTCCAGCTTCCTGGCAGCGTCTCCGAGGACTTCCGCGGCGGTATCCCACTGTCCGGCGGACTGCATTTCCTCGATTTCCGCGAATTCTACACTGTACAGGATGAGCCGGGCGGAATGCAGACCGCCGAGCCTGTCCTTTACCGCTTCATTGATGATCTGATAATAGGGAACGGTGGATTCCCAGGACATGCCGCCGATCAGACCGAGTGTTTTCATCATGCCTTCTCCTTCAGTACATCCGCGGCAAATGCACGGGCTTCGTCTTCCGTCCGGAAATTGGCCAGGTACATATAGTCCGCCATGGCTCCGGAGAGAGCCGGTTCGATCGGTCCTTCCTCAATGAGGATATCCTTGTACTTTTCGGATACTTCTTCGTAGGACAGGACAAAGTCACGGCCGTAGCGGCGCGAAGCCATGCAGCAGACTTCCCGGCGCACGCAGTCCTTGTCACTGTGGTCAAAGGCGATCATATCCGCCCAGATCTTGTAGACATCCGTTCCGTTGGCGTAGTTCATCATGGTCGGGGAAATGCCTCCGCTGGGCCGCATATTGACTTCCAGAGCGACAATCCCGCCTTTCTTTCCGATGTGCTGGTCCTTGTTGAGGCGGAAGAACTCCATATGGACCATCCGGCTCTTTACACCGAAAGCCTTCACGGTTCGACGCCCGGCATCTTTGAGGTCTTCCGGCAGAACACTGCGTTCATACAAGCAGGAGTTCCTGTGTTCGCTGACGGTTTCCATCAGGTTTGTGATCGTAACGTTGCCGTTTTCGAAGATCGGCTCCCCTTTGGAATTGATGATGGCATCATAGGTCTGTACTTCACCGTCGATGTATTCTTCCATGATGTACGGT
>JAEEYJ010000029.1 GCA_016291725.1 Solobacterium sp. | reverse complement strand
TCAATGATATAATCGCCGGCTTTCAGGTCGGTCAGCCCGGCGCTTTTGCCGAAACGGTAAAAGGCTCCGGCATCCCGGATGATTCCTTCTTCCTCCAGCCGGCTTCCGACACTGCGCAGTGTATCTCCGGGCTGTACTGTGAACAGTACCTCCTGCGATTCCTTCTGCGCCGGCTTCAGGTTGTTCTTGTAGCGTATCGTGACGATGCCGAAGACCAGCACTGCAGCCAGTACAGCCAGCAGGATAATCCGGCCTGCCTTGATCTTCCTTCTACGCTTCGCCATCCACTTCTCCTGCTTCACCTACGAAGGCATCGAGCACTTCTTCGCAGTACTCCAGTTCTTCCTCTGTCTCTACTGCGTACATATTGCCTTCGTCGTCATAGGTAAAGGCATATACGCTGTCGTCCCCTTCTTCCCGCAGAAGGACATAGTTCCTGTCCTCGTATTCAAAGGTCAGGATAATCTGTGCCCGGTGTTCGTTTCCTTCTTCATCTGTCAGATAAATCGTGTCTTCCATAGTTCTTCCTCATAACAAAAGGCGGGCTACGCCTTCTGGATCCTGGAACAGAATGCCTGTTCCGTGCCTGTTTTCATGCGCAGGAGGTGCTTCTCAGCGCCCTTCTTCAAGATAGGAACGTACGAGCTCTTCAATGATCTCATGCCTTTCAACAGACTGGATGATGCTGCGTGCGTTCTTGTGACTGGAAATATACGCAGGATCATTGGTAATCAGGTATCCGGCCATCTGGTTGATTGCATTGTATCCGCGCTCTTCCAGCGCGTCTTCAACGAGCTCGAGCACCTGGCGGATGTTCTGTCTTCTCACCTCATCAGCGTTGAAACTCATTGTCGGGGAAGTATCGTATCTTGCCATATATAACCACCTCTCTTCAGAACTAATCTTAATTCAAAACAGGTTAAAAGTATAGATGCATGGATTCTTAATATTGTACAGAAAGAGCGGTTCCCGCTGCCTGTACGGAAACCGCTCCTCCATGATCAACCGATCAGTTCCCTGACGGCTTCGATTGCCTGAGGAACCTTCTGGGTATCTCTGCCGCCGGCCTGGGCAAGATCGGGCCTTCCGCCGCCCTTGCCGCCGCAGACAGCTGCCGCTGTACGCACCATGGTACCGGCATTAAGGCCCTTCTCCACTGCTGCCTTGGACAGCGCGCCGACAAAGGTGACTTTATCGTCTTCCGCATTGGTCAGGAAGATGACACTGTTTTTCAGTCTGCCTCTGAGCATATCGGCGTAGTCCTTCATCGCCTGGGCGTCCATGTCCCTGACCTTCAGGAACAGAACATTCAGACCATTGATCTCCTGGGCTTTCTCAAGCGCGTGATCCGCTTCCGCATTCATGGCCTTGCGCTGTGCTTCTGCGACTTCCTTGCGCAGCGCGTCGATTTCATTGCGCTGCTGCTCGATCTTTTCCTTGAGACCGATATGGTTCGGCAGACGGAACATCGCTGCTGCTTCATTCAGATAGTCCTCTTCTGCACGGAATGCTTCATAGGCTTTCATCTTGGTGACGCAGGTAATGCGGCGGATGCCGGAGCCGATGGATTCTTCGCTGACGATCTTGAACAGACCGAGATCTCCGGTGTCCGCGGCATGTGTACCGCCGCAGAATTCCTTGGAGTACTCACCGATGGTGACTACGCGCACCGTATCTCCGTACTTTTCATCGAACAGTGCAATCGCTCCGGTATTCTTCGCCTCCTCAACCGGCAGGACTTCAGTCGTAACCGGAACATTGGCAGCGATCATTTCATTGACCATCCGTTCAATGTCCCGGAGCTGCTGGGCAGTGACCTTCTCGAAATGATTGAAGTCAAAGCGTGCGTAGTCCGGTCCGTTGTAGGAGCCTGCCTGGCCTACATGATCGCCCAGGAGCTTGATCAGCGCTGCCTGCAGCAGATGCAGGCTGGTATGGTTGGCCCTGGTTCTCTGCCTTCTCTCTGCATCGTAGCTGCCTTCTACGGTATCGCCTTCCTTGAGGGTTCCCTTGACAATGCGGATGTGGTGCATGTGCTGATTGTGCGGTGCCTTGCGGACATCCACGACATCCGCTTCAAAATCCGGCCCGTACAGTTTGCCGGTATCCGCAGTCTGGCCGCCTGATTCGGCATAGAAGCAGGTATGGTCCAGGATTACGTCACCCTCGTCTCCGATTTCATCGGTCCGCACGCCGTCGATGAACAGACCGGTAACCTCTCCTGTACATACAGTATCCGTATAGCCGGTGAACTCGGAAGGTGTCTCGAAGTTCATCAGATCTTCGGACTGTCCGTGCATGGACTGTTCTTCACCGCGTGCGTTCCTTGCACGTTCCTTCTGGATCTGCATTTCCTTCTCGAAGCCTTCCAGATCAACGGTATAGCCCTTTTCTTCAGCGATCTCCGCTGTCAGTTCCTTCGGGAATCCATAGGTATCATACAGCTTGAATACAACCGCACCGGAGAGCTGCTTGGTATCCTTGTAGTTCTCCAGTTCAGCGTTCAGCAGCGCTTCTCCGTTGGCCAGTGTTTTGTGGAAGCTCTCTTCCTCGTTCTTCACCAGTCGGGATACCAGCGCTACCTTGCCCTGCAGATACGGGTAGTAGCCCTTCATCATGTCCGCAACGACCTGCACCAGCCTGTACATGAACGCACCGTCAATGCCCAGCTTGATGCCGTACCTGACGGCTCTGCGCAGGACTCTTCTGAGTACGTAGCCCCTGCCGTCGTTGGAGAAGGAGGCACCGTCTGCCAGCGCAAAGGTAACGGTACGGATATGGTCCGCTATGACACGGTAGGCCATTTTGTACGCTCTGTCGGAATACGGATGCTTGGCAAGCTTTTCCGTCGCCTGGATGACCGGCAGGAACAGATCGGTATCAAAGTTGGTCTCTCCGCCCTGGATCAAGCAGACCAGACGCTCCAGACCCATGCCGGTATCGATGTTCTTCTGGGGCAGTTCCTGATACTGTGTGCGCGGCATGTCGTCCGGACGGCAGTCGTATTGGGAAAAGACAACGTTCCAGACTTCAATGTAGCGGTCATTCTCGATATCTTCGAAGAACAGTCTTTCGCCGATGCCCTGCGGGTCGAATTCCGGACCGCGGTCGTAGTAGATCTCACTGTCCGGTCCGCCGGGTCCTCTGCCGATCTCCCAGAAGTTGTCATAGGTCTTGCGGATGTGGGAAGGATCGATGTCCAGCGAATGCCAGAGAGCGAGCGCTTCTTCATCATCCGGGTAGATCGTTACATACATTCTGTTTTTGTCGAAACCGATCCATTCCGGGGATGTCAGGAATTCCCATGCCCAGGGAATGGCTTCCTTCTTGAAGTAGTCTCCGATGGAGAAGTTTCCGAGCATCTCAAAGAATGTGTGGTGCCTTGAAGTCTTTCCAACGTTTTCAATATCGTTGGTACGGATGGACTTCTGAGCATTGGCGATCCGCGGGCACTGCGGCTTTTCTGAGCCGTCGAAGTACTTCTTCAGCGGTGCTACACCTGCGTTGATCCACAGCAGTGTAGGGTCGTTGTGCGGGATCAGGCTTGCGCTGGGAAAGATCATGTGTCCCTTCGTTGCAAAGAAATCCAGGAACATCTGTCTGACCTGATCACCTGTCAGCTGTTTGTTAGGCATATTTGTTTTCCTCCATTAAAAATCCTGCAGAATCACTTCTGCAGGAACGTAGTCTGTACGCGGTACCATCCTGTTTCGCACCATAGGTGCGCACCTTAATTCATGCTGTAACGCGGCAAACGGTGCGGATTGGGCACTCTCCTGCGGCAGCTTCACGGCAGGCATGCAGGAGAACTTCCACCAATGATCCCCTCTCTGTTTGCTGCGTATACCGCTACTCATCCGCAATCAACGATTTAAAAGGATTCTATCACACATGTACGGATTCGTTAAGCAAAATCTTCCGTACCTTCCAATGTTACAGAGCTGCCTCTCCCGCTTCTTGTGACAATGATCTTCTGATCGATGACATTGAGCTTTTCGACATGGGAAATGATGCCGACCAGGCGTTTATTGCCCGAAATGGTCTTCAGGACATCGATTGCTTTGTCGAGTACGTCATCGTCCAGGGATCCGAACCCTTCGTCAATGAACAGTGCGTCAAGCTCCTGTCCGCCGGAACGGTTCTGCACAGCGTCGGAAAGGCCCAGCGCCAGGCTCAGGGAGACGATAAAGCTCTCACCGCCGGACAGGGACGCGCTGTCCTGACGTTCTTCCGTGTCGTGGTTCAGTACGGCGATATCCAGTCCTGCGGCACTGTTGCGCCGTTCTCCTTCCATAACATGGATCAGTTCGAACTGTCCACCGGACAGGATATCCAGACGGTAGTTTGCCATCCGGATAATCTCCTTGAAGAAGGTCCCCAGTACATAGCGGGAGAAGGTCAGTACACCATTGTCTCCGCTGATGCCGGAAGCTGTAGCCGCCAGCTTGCTGAGCAGCTTCCAGGCATGTTCGCTGCCCTGCAGGCGCTCTTTTTCCTTTGCAACACTGCGCCGTATTTCTTCATGATTCTCAGAAATCCGGCGGCATTCACTGCAGTACAGATTCGCCTCCTCGTACGCTTTATGCAGCTGATCTTTCTGCAGCAGGAGAGCGTTCAGATCACTGCGTGCATGGTCTTTGGTGAGTTCCTGCAGATCGTGGATGCGCTCGGCTGTATTCTGCAGGTCATTGCGGTAGCTGCGGATCCGTTCAGCCGTTCCGTTCAGCCATGCATCGCCGTCCGGATAGCGTTTCAGCAGTGCTTCAGCAGCTTCTCTTGTTCCGAGTCCTGTTTCCTGCAGGATCTGTTCCAGGCGGCTCTGATCTTCCTGATGCTTCTGCATTTCTTCCGGGAGGCGCTTTTCAGCTGTTTCCAGCTGTGCATTGATGCGTGCGGCTTCCTTCACAGCCTGTTCCTTCCTGCTGCTGTGGCATTCCAGAGTCCGGAGAATCTTTGTTTTCCGGTCGGCCAGCCGGCTGATTTCGGCTTTGGCAGACGGCTCATCCGGCCAGCGCATGGCACTGTTCCGTTCGTTCAGTTCGCTGCCGGAGATATCCAGTGCCCGCTGCTCCGCTTCGATGGAAGCCTGCAATGCTTTCTGGGTACCCGTCAGTGTGACAATACGGGTCTGCAGAGCAGCAGTTTCTTCCAGCAGCATCTGCATTCTTGCGGCATTCTGCTCCTCTTTCTTCCATGTCTCCAGTGCCTGCCGTATTTTTTCCTGCAATGCATTCTGCTTGTTCTGCAGGAACGCTTCATCCAGCAGATCGCTTTCCTTGTCTTCCGGGAACAGGTTCTTTGCCCGGATCAGTGCTTCACTGCGGCTGCTGTCCAGTGTACTGTGCATTCCCGCCAGTTCATTTTCGAGCTTTCCACGCAGGATGTTCTGAGCTTCAAACAGCTCATGCGCCCGGTCCAGTTCTGTTCCTGCAGGCACCCGGTCAGCAGACGCATGAAAGTGCACTGCCTGTCCTTTGATGAATCTCGTTCCGCATACGGGGCAGTCCGCTTCACCATAGCTGTCCAGTTTTTCCTTCAGCTTCTGCGCCAGTACGGCGCTCTGTCCGCTCAGATAGCGCGTATGCAGATCATTGTA